>CAZNDR010000535.1:0-3346 GCA_964571835.1 uncultured Cytophagia bacterium
AGCTTATACCTTCATTTTTTATTTGAGTTTCCTGGTTTTTAAATATTTATCAAAGGAATAGAAATCATTGATGCTATTGGGCTGCAAGTTTTTTATCAGGGAAAATTTTCCCCGGATTCAGAATATTCAAGGGATCAAAAACATGCTTGATTTTTTTCTGCAATTCAATGGAAGGGCGGGACAATTCAATATCTAAAAATTCCTGTTTGGTGATGCCAATGCCATGTTCGCCGGAAATGGTGCCGCCCAATTTCACCGTAAGTTCAAAAATTTCTTTTGCTGCCAGTTTTGCTTGCTCAATGATATTTGCGTTTTTCTCTTGGCATGTCAAATTCACGTGAACATTGCCATCGCCCAGATGACCAAAATTGTGGTTCATGAGATCATACTTGGCGGCTATTTTTTCACAGCCAGCAATGAGTTCGGGAATATTGCTGATTGGCACGGTGATATCTTCGGCTCTTTTAAACTTAGCTCCTTCTTTGATAAAATCTCTTAATTTGCGGCGGACGTCCCACAGTCCATGCCGTTTGTGCGAACTATCGGCGATCAATACCTCAAAGGCGCCATTTTGCAAACATATCTCGCCCACTTGTTCCATTTGTCTTTCCAATTCTTCAGTCTCTCCATCAAGATCGATGATCAGCAGCGTTGCTGCCTCCTGCGGGACTTTAATGGAAATGCGATTTCGGATTGTGTTCACGCTAGCAGGATCTAAAAATTCCAGTGCTGCTGGAACAATGCGATTGTTGGTTATTCCACCCAGCGTAGCCGAAAGGGATAAAATATCCTGAAAAAAAACTAACAACGTCATAGTATTGGCTGGCAGAGGAATAAGTCGCAGTGTAGCTTCAGTAACAATGGCCAGGGTTCCTTCTGAACCGATAATGAGATTGGTTAAATCATAGCCGACCACGCCCTTTCTGGTTTGCACGCCGGTCTTCATAATAGTGCCGTCGGGCAACACCACTTTCATTCCCAGAACATAGTCTCGTGTCGTCCCATATTTATAACAATGAGGACCGCCGGCATCCTCGGCAATATTTCCGCCGATCGATGATGTTTCATAAGAGGCCGGATCAGGCGGGTAGTATAGACCCTTTTGCTCAGCCGCGTTATGCAAATCCAAATTGATAACTCCTGGTTCTACCACAGCGATCATATTTATCTCATCTATGGCGATAATTTTATTCATACGCAGCAATGATAAGATAATACCGCCCTTGATAGCCAAAGCACCGCCAGTTACACCAGTTCCCGCGCCTCGAGGAACGACCGGCAGCCGATATTTTGTCGCCAATTTCATCAATGCAGAGACGTGTTCTGTACTCGCTGGCTCTACCACTAAATCGGGAGGAAAAATAAAATCAGTGCCATCGAAATTATAAGCGGCTAATTTTTCTGGGGAAAAAAAGACAAACCGATTGCCGATTTGCTCTGTTAATTCAAGAATAAATGCTTTGGGTATGTCGATCATCTGAGATTGGCCTTGTTTCATGCTCTGGATTATAAGGCTTCAAACATAAAAGAAATAATTCTAAAAATCAAGTGGAATTTGCTCAATGTGGAGAGAATTCGATTGAATTTAGTCTGATGATTTGTTGAACATGCTAAAAGACACCAACTTCCACTTTATTAAAAGCAACCGCACTTAATAATTTTGCCAATCAAAGTTAACTCTGAGCTAAAAAAAGAGTCGGCTTTTGGCAATCATCTGCCTTTGTTTCTTCCTTAGCCATTCGGCTGGGAGGAAATGCTTCATACTTAGCTGAAATTATTATTTGACTTTTTAGATAAAATGATTTATCTTGTTGATAAATTATTGACTAAAAGTGAGGACAAGAAGCATGACCAGACAGAAGAAACTAAAATTACTGCTTATCTACAATCCTAATGCTGGGCACGGCCGATCGAAAAAAATTCTGCCTGAGGTGCAGAGCTATTTCCGCCAAAAAAATGTCGAACTTGATTGCCAATTCACTGAAGGCATTGGGCACGGCATGGAATTGGTCAGTCAGGCAAATTTCAGCTCCTATGACAGCGTGGTGGCAGCCGGCGGCGACGGCACTCTGTTTGAAGTAATCAACGGCTATTTCAAAAATAAAAGCAAAAAACGAATTCCCATCGGCGTGCTGCCGACCGGCACAGGCAATTCCTTTTCCATCGATTTGGGATTAGGAGTAGCAAAATGGAAAGAAGGCATCGATCTGATTAGCTTGAACAAGCCGCGCAAGGTGGATGTTGGCTATTTTAAAACAGCACAAGAAGAATTTTATTTTCTCAATATTCTTGGACTGGGTTTCGTTTCCGATGTTACTAAAACTGCCTCTGGGCTAAAGTTGTTGGGAAATTTTTCTTATACTTTAGGAGTGGTCTATCAGACCATTTTTTTGAAGACACACAAACTGACTCTTGACCTTGATGGAAAAATACTGGAACGAGAAAATATTTTCGTGGAAATTTCCAACTCCCGATATACCGCCAATTTCCTCATGGCTCCGGCAGCTAAAATTGATGACGGACTATTGGACGTAACGCTGCTGGCTAAAGTGAGCCGCCGAAAACTACTTTCCAGTTTCCCGAAAATTTTCACCGGCGAGCATATTTACATTGATGAAGTAGAAACCTTTCAAGCAAAAAAAATCCGCGCCGTAACTGACGTTCCAAAAATTTTAACTCCCGATGGAGAAATTTATGGTACCACGCCGATCGAAGTCGAATGTCTGCCTCAGGCGGTGGAAGTGTTTGGAGCATGAAAGTAGTCCCGATGCGGCGTTCATGATAACACAGACGCTTTTAGTACGCTAAAGGTCCAATAACTGAAATGCCCTCAGCAAATAAATGACTGAAAGTCAATCTGCTGCTGTTCAATTTTATGCTGGTTTTAATGGACAGTGGTTTGAGTGCGAAACACGACATGGATTATGAATTGCTTTGCGCACCATTGCTGAAATGTCACCCTGAGAAAAGTTAAAAAGGGGCATTTCTTGCCAAAGTTGAATTATGATCAAGATCCACGAATTGATAAGCGTGCAACTGATTTTTAGGAAAACAAAATAATGAATAATCCAATAGCCAATCCCAAAGCTATTGTTGTTTTTAATGAAACCCGTTTTACTATTTTGACGCCGCAGCTTGTTCGGCTGGAATGGGCGGATGATGGCAAATTTATTGATGAGCCAACTCTCGTTTTCCTCAATCGATATTTGCCAGCGCCAAAATTTATTTGTCAAAGTGATGAAAATTTTTTAATCATTAAAACGGAAAAGCTGAAATTAATCTATCGAAAAAAGGATGGAAAATTTAATGCACAAAATCTTTCCATTGAATTCAGGTTGAATAAAAA
>CAZNDR010000536.1:0-3345 GCA_964571835.1 uncultured Cytophagia bacterium
AAATCTTATTGTCAATTATATTTTTTTTAATAGTAACGCCAATTGGTTTAATTAGAAGACTGCTGGGAAAAGATACGCTCAAATTGAAAGAATTCAAAAAAGGTAATGCCTCCGTTATGCAGACGAGAAATATCACCTTTGCCAAAGGTGAACTCGAGAGACCTTTTTAAAAACCGAAGGAGAGACAATGGAATTTTTAAGAGACTTGTGGGAATTTTTAAGAGTGAGAAAGAAATATTGGCTTTTTCCGGTTATTATAATTTTATTGATGTTCGGCTTATTAATTGTTTTGACCAGTGGCACAGCGATCGCGCCATTTATTTATACTATTTTTTAGAGTGAGATAAAACATGCCAGAAGCGATTTTGGGTATATCTGCCTACTATCATGATAGCGCCGCTGCTTTGCTGGTTGATGGTGACATTATCGCCGCCGCTCATGAGGAACGATTTAGCAGGAAAAAACACGATTTTTCCTTTCCCATTCATGCGGCAAACTATGTGTTAAAAGAGGCGGGAATCGAATATAAAGATTTACTAGCTGTTTCTTTTTATGATAAACCGTATCTAAAATTTGAACGTCTTTTGGAGACCTATCATGCATTTGCTCCAAAAGGGCTAAGAAGTTTTCTCTCAGCCATGCCGGTATGGATTAAAGAAAAATTGTTTATGAAAAGGATGTTAAGCGAAGAATTAGGCAAATTAGGAGATGGCAATGTTCCTGTTTTATTTCCCGAGCACCATTTATCGCATGCTGCCAGCGCCTTCTTCCCTTCCCCTTTTGTCGAAGCAGCAATTTTAACTATTGATGGCGTAGGAGAATGGGCGACGTCTACCATTGGCTATGGCCAAGGCAATAAAATAACAATTTTAAAAGAATTGCATTTTCCTCATTCGGTGGGTTTACTCTATTCGGCGTTTACTTATTACACTGGTTTTAAAGTAAATAGCGGGGAATATAAATTAATGGGTTTGGCTCCCTATGGCAATTCTCACGCTAACCAGACAGCACAATTTAAAGAAAAAATATTGACCGAATTGGTGGATATTCGAGAAGACGGCTCAATTTTGCTGAATATGGATTATTTTAGTTATGCCACCGGCTTGCGTATGACAAACGATAAAAAATGGCAAGCGCTTTTTGGCGTTCCGCCAAGAAAACCGGAAACGGAAATAACTCAAGTTTATATGAATATGGCATTAGCCATTCAACAAGTAACTGAGGAAATAGTTTTGAAAATGGCAGAGACAACCAGGCAACTGACCAACAGCCGCTATTTGGTTTTAGCCGGTGGGGTTGCGCTTAATAGTGTTGCCAATGGCAAACTGCTAAAAACGAACCTGTTTGATGATATTTGGATTCAACCTGCCGCCGGTGATGCCGGTGGTGCTTTGGGCGCTGCGTATGCTGCCTGGAATATTTGGCGTGAGAAAGAACGAAAGGTGAAGGCTAATCCTGACTTAATGAAAGGTGCGTATCTCGGACCTGCATTTGATGATAAGGAAATAGTCAAGACAGCCAGAAAATATGATGCACCATACACGTTTTTTAGAGATTTTAAAGAGTTGATTAAAGATGTGGCAAAATTATTATCAGAGGGAAATGTCGTCGGTTGGTTTCAAGGGCGCATGGAATTTGGGCCTCGCGCTTTAGGTAACCGAAGCATTTTGGGAGATGCGCGTAATCCAGATATGCAAAAAAAGATGAATCTAAAAATTAAATACAGAGAAGGCTTCCGGCCTTTTGCTCCTACTGTTCTGGAAGAAGATATTCAAGAATATTTTGCGTTAGATCGGCCTTCTCCTTATATGCTATTAGTAATCCCGGTTAAAGAAGAACATAGAAATCCTTTACCCGAAGGCTATGCCGATGAAGCATTGTTCGAAAGGTTGTATTATCTGCGGTCGGATGTCCCGGCTATCACTCACATTGACTACTCAGCAAGAATCCAAAGTGTAAACAAAAAAACCAATCCTCGATATTGGGAATTGATAAATGAATTCAAACGTCAAACCGGTTGCAGCGTAATTATCAATACCAGCTTTAATGTTAGGGGGGAACCCATTGTCTGCACCCCTGATGATGCTTATCGTTGTTTCATGCGAACCGAAATGGATTATCTGGTGCTGGAAAATTATTTGTTTGATAAGCGAGAACAAAAAAAGCTAAAGGATGATATTGACTGGAAAAAGGAATTTACATTGGATTAGTTAAGCAGGTATCATTATTGGCAGGGGAATTAATTTTATCACATTGAATGATTAGTACTTCTGAATTGGCAAGACTGAGAAACGCTAATTATTTTTTCATAACACAGTAAAAAAAAGTGACAAACGAGCAGTGACATCCTCAATATTCGGCTGAAATTTTATTTAAAAAATTAAGTTGAAAATATTTTTTCTTAAAATAAAAAGTCGAACATTTTGCAGATAGCGATAAAGAGAGTAATGTGGCCAATCTCAGAGTACATAGCTATTCAATAACCCACCGCCTTTTTCTTCCTCTCTTAAAAAAGAGTAGGGAAAAACTCTCTTTTCCTTTTGATACGGGAGGGGTGAGCGATGAGTTTTTTAATGATATATGCCCCGTGATCGGGTATAGAAAAATATTCGAAAAATATGATTTAGAACTTTGTACCGATAACTTGTTTATAGCTTTGTTAGTTGACATGCTACAAAGCACTTTATTGCCAGTCATTCTGAGAAAACCGAAGGTTGATGACGAATCTAATTTTTATTTAACGAAAGATGCTTCACGCGCTATAATTGCTCGAGTCAGCATGACAGCATTTAGTTTGATTTCTTTTGGTAATCATGATGGATAATTTTTTGTCCAAAAAAGAGCCTCATCGTTTTGAATATATCGCTTGCTTATCAGGAATTAGGGAATTCAAATGGGTAGCAGAATAGATAGTCGTAGAATCAGGAAAATTTTTTTTGTTGTGATTATAAATTTAGCGCCAATTCTTTTTGTTTTATTTTTTATAGACAGCTATCTTCAAAAATATAAAGGATTCCAGCCTTATGTAAGGCCATCTCCGGGGCAGTTTCCCAATGGCAAAATACCTATTTGGGCGCAGAGTGATTCCAGGTTGGGCTGGGTCGCTAATCAAACCTGGGCGCCTCATCAAATTAACCGGCAGGGATTTCGTGATACAAAAGACTTCGATTCTGTTGATTCAACATCAGCCCCAAAGCGGATTATGTTCTTAGGCGATTCATTCATCTTTGGTTTTTTGCTTAAATCAGAAGAGACTGCAATTAGCTATCTGCAAAAAAAATTAGGCACGGGCTATGAAATTTATAATCTAGGCATGAATGGCTATGGCATCGATCAAATGTATCT
>CAZNDR010000537.1:0-3335 GCA_964571835.1 uncultured Cytophagia bacterium
TTATTATGGTTTTCGTGGCTGGTGCTAATCTGAAACATCTTATCGTGACGATTTTAATTGGCGTAATCTCTTTAGGTTTTTTAATTAAAATCGAACCATATCGGGCGAAGCGCTTGGAAGTTTTTTTTAATCCTACTGCCCAAACTCAAGGAGCCGCTTATCATATCAACCAATCTTTGTTAGCGGTGGGTTCAGGGGGACTGCTGGGACTTGGTTTTGGCCAGTCACGGCAGAAATATCTGTATTTGCCTCAAGCTCACTCAGATTCAATTTTTGCGATTATTGCTGAAGAAATGGGTTTTGCAAGGACTCTTTTGTTTTTGCTTATTTTTGTTATGATTTTTTACAGAGGATATAAGATTGCTAAAATTGCTCCGGACATTTTTTCTCGGCTAGCGGCTGTGGGTATAACTTCGTGGATTGCGATTCAGACCATTGTTAATATTGGTGCAATTTTAGGAGTCTTGCCTCTCACCGGAATACCCCTGCCATTTGTTTCATATGGCGGCACGGCTTTAGTTGCCAATTTAGCCGGTATTGGTATTTTAATGAATATTTCAAAACAAGTGAAGATATGATAGAAAATGTAAAGTTCAAAAATCAAAGTGCAAAATGACATATCAAAACTTAAAAATGAATTAGATTTTACATTTTACATTATCATTTTGATTTTTGCATTTTAAATTTTGAATTATTCACCTATCATATTTATTCTCACAAATAAAAATAATAATAGGATAATAATGGGAAAAAACATAAGGATATTATTAACAGGCGGAGGCAGCGGAGGGCATGTTTTTCCTGTTATCGCCGTTGCCAAACAGCTCCAAGAAGATTGTCGCTCTCAAAATCTTACTTGTCATTTTCTTTATTTGGGTTCTTTCAGCGGACCAGAAAAAAAGATTGCTAAAGCAAATCATCTCAAATTTTATCCGATTTTGTCAGGCAAATGGCGGCGTTATTTTTCCCTCTGGAACTTAGTAGATATTTTTAAACTTATTTTAGGTTTTTTCCAATCTTTGGCTCTTCTTTTATTCTTTTGGCCAGAGGTAGTTTTTGCGAAAGGTGGCTATGTGACTGTGCCAATAGTAGTGGTGGCTTGGCTGTTGCGTCGACCAATTGTTATTCATGAATCCGATAGTATTTTAGGATTTGCCAATAATTTTGAGGCAAAATTGGCAAATAAAATCTGTGTCGGTTTTCCAGTCGAACAATATCACGGACTCCCTCCAGAAAAAGTAATATATTCGGGAAATCCAGTGAGAATGGAATTCATCGAAAAAAGAAAGGATATTAGTGAAGATCACATTCTTGTTATGGGTGGTTCCCAAGGTTCAACAAAAATTAATCAGCTAATTTTAAATGTGATGCCGAGATTGAGCAAAAAATATAAGATAGTTCATATCACTGGCAAGAGAGATTATCAAAAAATTGTCAAGCATAAAAATAAAAATTATGAGATTTATAAATTTGTCGATAACATTGCTGATCTGATGGCCAAGAGTAAACTAATTATCTCAAGAGCCGGAGCTAACTCAATTGCCGAAATCTTAACTTTGGGAAAACCTTCGATCCTTATTCCTTTGCCTTCAGCCGCTTCAGATCATCAATTAAAAAATGCCCAATATGTTCAAAGAAAAGGCGCGGCGATATGGCTCTCTGAAGAGAGATTGACAGCGGCGAGTTTGGGCGATATAATTGAGCGAATCATAGAAGATAATCATGCTTTAAAGCAAATGTCTTTGGCCGGCAGAAATTTAATTCGACCACAAGCTGCCTCAATCATCAGCAAAGAAATCCTTTCTCAAAGGTGGAAAATATGAAATATCTCTATTTTATTGGCATTAAGGGTGTCGGCATGACAGCCTTGGCTGTCTTGGCAAAGCAACTTGGTATTAAAGTTGCGGGCAGTGATGTCGCTGATGTCTTTGTGACTGACAAGATTTTAGAAAAACATACCATCAAATGGACAGTTGGCTTTGAAGGGGAAATTCCAGGGACTCCTGACCTTGTCGTGGTCACTAATGCTCATGGTGGGATTGAAAAAAATCCCCAAGCCAAAGCGGCCCGCAAGAAACATTTGAAAGTAGTTTCTTATGGTGAAGCTTTAGGACTGGTGACGGCACAGTTTGATGTTTTAGCCGTCGCCGGGGTCCATGGCAAATCAACCACCACGGCTGCTTGCGCTTATTTTCTGGAAAAAGGCGGTTTTGATCCGAGTTATTTGGTTGGTTGCGGCAAGGTCCCGAATCTTTCTGGAGGAAGCTCTAAATTAGGAACTAGCAAACTTTTCATCACCGAAGCAGATGAATATTTTGATATTGCCGATAAAAAAGGCAAACCAAAATTTTTATATTTAAATCCGAAATATGAAATTATTACCAGTATTGAAATGGATCATCCTGATGTTTATTCAAGCCTTAATGATATTTATAATGCCTTTTATGATTTTGTCTGCAAAGTCCCTAAAAAAGGTTTTGTTATTGCCAATACTGATTATGCTAAAGTGATGAGACTAACCCACAGTTTAGTTGATCGTCGTTTTCTTACTTATGGTTTTAGCAACAAGGCTCAATTTCAAATTGTCGATCGCGAAGTCAAAAATCAAAAAAATATTTTTTCAATCAAATATGGAACGACAATCTTTGGTCCTTTCCGAACTATTCTTCCAGGTGAAGGTAATGTCTATAATTTAGTGGCGGCGATTCTTTTTGCTATGGAAATAGGTGTCGACGAAGAAACTGTTAAAAAACTCATTCCAAAATTTAAAGGTATTGAACGTCGTTTTGAAAAAAAAGGAGAAAAAAATGGCGTGCTGGTTTATGACGATTATGCCCATCATCCTACTGCCGTTCAAACGACGTTAGAGGGAGCACGAGAATTCTTTCCAGAAAATAAAATTTGGGTAGTTTTCCAACCGCATACTTTTTCTCGGACCCAATATCTTATGCCAGGATTTGCCCAGAGTTTTAAAAATGCTGACGCGGTGATAGTAACCGATATTTATCCAAGTGCAAGAGAGAAAGTAAATGAACGTATTTCTGCCCGAGATTTAGTTTTGGCAATCGGCAAACAACAAGAAAAAGTTTATTATTTTGCTGATTTTAAGAGAATCGTTGATTTTCTAAATATTAATCTTAAAAGTGGCGATATTTTAATTACTATTGGCGCCGGCGATATTTATAAAATCGCTGATAAATATTTGAAAAGATAAGGAGACACTGCCACAAATCTTCACACAAATAATTACGAATGAAGAAATTGAATTCATTTGTAGATATTCGTGAAATAATTCGTGGGAGTGGCACAATATAAATTATGAAACAATATCAGGA
>CAZNDR010000538.1:0-3317 GCA_964571835.1 uncultured Cytophagia bacterium
CAGTCCACAGCCCAGCCGAGAAATTCGTGGTAATCGTCGGCGCGAGCGAATGAGAAAAATCTGTCAGAGCAGCCGTGCCAGCAAATGTCGTCATCAAATTATTTTCACTATCTTCAGCTCGAATGGATACCGAAAAAGACTGCCCTGCTACTTGATCGCTGAGCGCAGATATAACAAAATGGTCTACGCCACCAGGCGTAACGTGAAAAATATTCGAAAATCCATGCTCACTTCCAGCTTGATTGACAACGGTAATGATATCGTTATTATAAGTCTGTAAAATTTGAATAATGCCACTCCAAATTCCGTTGCTAAAATTGCTGCTGACTGTCGGTGTTAGAGTAGTTGACAAATCGGAAATAGTTACCTTTCCCGTGAATGGAGTAACATTATCATTGATATCTTTTGCTGTTACGTTTAATGCGAAAGGCTCGCCTGCGGTCTGGGTGGCAATATTTTCTATTGCAAAATGGTGTAAAGACGATGGATTTACATTAAAGCGGTTCGTCTGTCCGCTTTTTCCCGATCCGCCTACAGAAATGATATTATCAATTATGCTTTTGGTAATGGTCACATTTCCGGACCAATAACCGGCGCTGAAATTTCCGGAAGTTGGCGGCGTAATGGTGCCGGTATTATCGCCAATCGTAACTGTTCCAGAAAAGCTGGTAACCTGATTAGCGTATTGATCTTCAGCAATGATGTCAAGGCCAAATGCTACGCCAGCAGTTTTTGGACCAATAATCTCCGATAATACAAAACCATCAAGCGCAGCGGGTGAAACATCAAAGCTATTAGAACTGCTCACCTCGCCACTGCTGGCAGCTGTAATTTTATTTCCTGTCCGGCTTTTTGTGATGGTCACGTTCCCAGACCACAATCCTCCAGAAAAATTTTCGGTAGTTGCCGGATTTAATGTACCCGTCAAATCCGAAAGACTTGCCGTGCCGGTGAAATCGGTTACCAAATCATCAGAGCTATCCTCAGCCCTGATGGTAATAGCAAATGCTTGCCCGGCAGTTTGTGTACCAGTGCCTAATATTACGAAGTGATCGACTGCGCCTGCAATAACATTAAAACTGTTGGATGTTCCTGACTCACTACCCACCTGATTTGTAACGGTGATAATATTTGCTGTTTGCACTTTTCCAACAGTAACATTGCCAATCCATTTACCATCAACGAAATCACCGCTCTCTGTAGGCGAAATAGCAAATGACAAATCTTCGATATTTATCTTCCCGGCAAACTGGCTGGCTTTATTTCCATAATTATCCTGCGCCGTTATTGAGATAACAAAGGGGGTTCCGGCGGCTTGAGTGGCAATTGGATCGATCAGAAAGTGATGTAACGCGCCGGCATAAACATTGAACTTATTGGATAAACCACTCTTGCCTGATCCGTTAGTAATAATCATATTATCCATTGAGCTAACAGAGATGGTCACGTTTCCGCTCCATGAGCCAGCACTAAAATTGCTGCTTGTCGCTGGATTGATGGTAACAGTATTATCGCTTAAGTTAACCGTGCTTGAGAAACTGGTAACCGTATTTTCAAATAGATCTTTGGCAACGATGGTAATTCCAAATGGCTGCCCGGCAGTTTGCGGGCTGGAAATGTTGGCAAATTCAAAATGGTCTAATGCCGCTGAATTGACATTAAAATAATTTGATGTGCCAGCCTTGCCATTATTAGTCGCCGTGATTGAATTGGCTGTATAATTTTTCGTTACTGAGACCATGCCGGTCCAGATGCCAGCATTAAAATTCCCACTTATGGTCGGATTGATGGTGCCGCTTAAATCAGACAACCAACAAACATTAGTGAAGCTGGTGATCAAATTATTAGCGCTATCTTCAGCTCGAATGGTGATGTTGAATTGTTGACCAGCAGTTTGAGCAGTAATAGCTGAGATGGCAAAATGATCAACTCCTCCGGGGATGACATTAAAAACATTAGAGCTTCCGGTTTCAGTTCCGCCCTGTCGAGTCGCTTGAATAACGTTGTTAGTTACAGCTTGAGTAATTGTTACATTTCCCGACCATTCTCCTGACTCAAAATTTCCGCTTTCAGCTGGATTAATGGTGCCCGAAAGATCGGTGATATTCACCTTGCCGGTGAATTGTTTGGCTTTATTGTTAAAAGCATCCTGTGCGATTACGCTAATGACAAAAGGTCGGTTAGCTATTTGGTCGTTAATCGTTTCGATGGAAAATCTGTTGAGTACATTTGATTGAATATTAAACTTATTTGAAATTCCGTTGATACCACCCTGATTTGCCCATATTTGCACGTCCTCCTTATCCTTAGTAATTGTAACATTACCAGTCCACTGGCCATTGGTAAAACCTGTGGTTGCCGGCGGGGCAATAGTCCCAGTGCTATCGCTCAGCGTCGCTGAGCTGGAAAAGGATATGGCCAGATTTTCATAAACATCCCAGGCACTAATGGTTATCGAAAAAGGCTGTCCGGCAGTTTGAGGACTACTAATCGTCCCAATCGTGAAATGATCAGCACCGCCAGCCTGAATGCTGAATTGATTCGATACTCCTGATTTATTTTGAGCGCTGGCTGTTATTTGATTATTAGTAGATACTTTAGTAATTCGTACGTTGCCTGTCCAGACTCCAGAGACAAAATTTGCTGTGGTCGTTGGTGATATGGTTGCTGTCAGATCTAAAAGGGTGGCTTGATTATTAAATGAATTCACCTGGTTGCCATATTGATCGCGAGCAAAAATCGTGATAGCAAAATTTTGTCCGGCAGTTTGATTGGTTATGGTGTTAAATTGAAAAGATGCCAGGGCATTATGAGTAATGGAAAAAGACGATGAAGTCCCGGAGTCGATAGGTGTGCCATCACTTAATTGTGTTTCGATAGTCACCGTGTAGTTAGAAGCAACTTGCTGATTATTTATGGTTGCAACATTAATACTAACAACTGCACCTCCAGCCACTGCCGTTCCCGTACTATCTCGCAGCAGCGTAATCACACCAGCCGCGCCGGAGGCGGTCAATCCGCCATTCATTGTGAGACTATTTGTCGATTGAGCAATGACTGCATTGTCCACATTAAAAAGCGAAGAAAAAGTAATCAAAATTTTGCCATCTGCTGGGATGCCCTCAACATCAGTGGTGAAACTAAAGCTATAGATCGTCGTTGCTCCAGCCTGATTATCGTTCGGCGTGGCTGTCACCTTCGTCAATTGTCCGCTAAAACCTTTTTCGGCTACTCCCCCAATTAATAAAGATAAAACAACCATTATTTTTAGTCTCATTAATTTTGACCTCATGAATCGATTTAGCAAAAAATGAAAC
>CAZNDR010000539.1:0-3314 GCA_964571835.1 uncultured Cytophagia bacterium
ATTTAAAAGAGAAACTGCAGCAAGGGATAGACACGGGTGTTCCGATCGCTTCTAACGACTCCAAGATTTATCCTATTTTAGAAGAGGGCGAACTTATTTAGTTTCTTGACTAGAACGAAAAGCCTCCCACAGGCGCTAAGCCTGCAGGAGGGTATAAATATTAAAGAGAATCGATCATTTTTTCAAACTCGGCTGCAATTTCTGGCAATTCGTCTCTCACCACATTCCAGGCTGTTTTATCCCTTCTTGAATAAATATCAAACAGGTCGGCAAAGATTTCATTTAGCCGCGCAAATGGTTTCGTCAAATAAGATCTTCTATGCCTCCAAATTCCTACTGCTTCATTAAAAGTCAAACTGCCAAACAAGTCGCTTAGGCTATCATCTTCTTTAAATTTAGTTAATAACATATCCGATAAAGCTTCTTTTCTTTTCAGCTTTTGAGCAAGTTTTAAATAATCATTTTTAACTGCCTCACTAAAAGCTGACCGATTCCCAGATAAGCCGCCAATTTGAGCAGTTGCTAAGAAATCAACGCCATGGCCGAATTCATTTTGCGAAACCTGCGGGAGGTTATTTTTGGACCTGTTCTAATTGCCTTTAAAAAGCCAGGTATCCCCAACTTCTGTTATAATGGATGCAATCCCCTCTGGATTTATGTTTAAAGTCTGATAAGATGCCTTTCCTTTCAAACGTGCTTCAATTTTCGGCCAGGGACTTAAAAGCTGCAATTTGCCTCCGTCGAGAGAGTGAATTTGAAGCACACTGACCTTTTCTGCAGAGCCTTGAGCTGTAACCAGAAAACCACCTTGGGTGCGCAAGTTTGCAAAGCAAGCCTGACTTCCCGGTGACAAAGCAGGAAAAATTCTGATGATGTCGCCAACACTTTGGAGCAACAGTTCCGAAACAGCCATGCCCGCTCCGAACTGTTCCGTGTAGTAGCCAAAATCGTTGAATCGTTGATGCGGCAGCAATCGATTCAGAGAAATTGTACCATTGGGGCGAGTCCTCGCTTCGATTTCGGCGCTAAGCCATTCCTGACTGCCTAGCATACTGAGGCGCGCCCGGGCAATGGCCAGCATAAAAGTGGCATTGTTGCCGTTCCATTTTAATCCTTGAATCGTTCGTTGGAAGAGTTGCTTTTCTGCTTCAGCAGACCACCAGTTTACAATGTCGCCGGGGAAAACCGGCGTAGAGGGGACCGGGATATTGTACTCGATTGGCGGAGCTCCTTCCACATCAACGACAATCGACTCAGCCTCAGTTAGCGGGTAACCAGGCAATCGTTGCAGTGCGATTTGAAACCGCCGCACCAGCGCTTCATCTTGCTTTAAAATATTGGCGGCTTCAATGGCCGCGTTCAGTGTGAAGCGAATCATCGCAATATCAAAGGCGCAATTAAAATTGCGCTCCAAATGTTTTGTCCAGCCCCAATGTTCGGGCGATACAGAGGGTCCGAGATGGATGGTCGAATCTCCTTCACATTGATCAATAAAATCAGCATAAAAAACCGCCACCTCCCGAATAACCGGATAAACCATTTTGTTGAGCCGTTCCGGATCGGGATCATATTTGTAGTGCCACCACAGCGGCTGAATGCTGAAGCCATTCACGCCAACGGTCATGCCCCAGGTGTGATGAATGTATTGTCTGCCATTCCGACTTTTGCAAGCATCAGGAAAGGGAGGTTCGTAAGCAAACAGGACATGCGGATAATAGGCACCATCCGCGGAAAAAACCTTCCTTGCCAGCCACTTGGCACGAGGCAAATATTCATAAATCAATCGGTCATAAGGTTCGGCAAGTTCGGGGTGATTGGCTGGATACGCTGCCCAATATGTTTGTTGAATATTGTAATTGGTATGATAATCGCCGTGCCAGGCAGGTGTGTCGTTAACCAGGCCGGCAAACAGCCCCACAGACTGCACGCCCGGTTTGCTGACACAGCGCAGAAAAAAGAGCGAACGATACCAGCTATTTTGCAGCAATGGATCATTCATTTCAATGCCGCTTTGGCTCCAAAAAGTTTCCCACTCAGACTCGTGCTCTTTGATTAGCAGATTAGGATTTGATTCAAGCGTTTTGTTTGCCAATTCGATGGCACCAACAACGACATCTTTTGCTTCCGACGAACTGACAATGGAAACAGCTTTTTGACTCCCCTTCGAAGCGACCGCAACGGCAAACGACATTCCCGGCCAATCCGGATCACCGGGGATTTCTTGTTTTAACCAGCTTACGTCTTTTGTTTTTCCGGTGCTTGCTTTGAGAAGACCTTTTGATTCAATGGGCAACAGCGTAACTGGCGCTGCTGCTTCTATTAGAAATACATTTCGACTGGCCAACGCTCGAATTTTGTACAGAGGCGCTTTGGTGCCTTTGTTGGCTATTTTTACCATCGCCTGGCGCAGATCAAGTTCACCCAATAAATCCGTTGTCGTCAACTTGCCACCAATGCTAATCTGTGCGCACTGTCTGGGGCAAGGGTACGCCTCGGAATGATAGCTATCGTCTGCCCTCCAGGTCAAACCTTCAGGCAAAACGAAATTGGCGTTATTATCCTTCAATGGAAATGCCGTGTCCGAAGCGCCCAATTCTTTGATCAAGTCCAATGTTGGAATCGGCGGATCGTTCTTCGTTATCAAGCGTGCATCCCAGACATCATTTTTCGTCAGGTTCATTATGATGGAAAAACTATCACCATAAACCAGTGCGTTGATATCACCGTTTCCAATGAGTAGCGCGCCATCGAGGATGTCGTTTAATTTATCTACTTTTATCGATGCCTGAGCTAATGCTTTTGGGAACGGGATGCCATTCTCATTCGCTTTTATCGTGCCAAAAATTGAGCAAGCAAAAAGCAAAAGAGAGATAACACATTTTTTTCGTTGCATTTTTGTTACTTTCCTGTTTATTATTTTTTTTATCATGACTGATTAAAACCGAAAAAAAATAGCCGCAAAATCACCAAGGCTCAAACAGAGAATTCATGTATTGCGATAATCACTTTTTAAGAAAGATATCTTCATTGCGGCTGCTTTTCAATTGAAAAAAATATTAAAGCTTCTTCTCGGTATTCCTTAGCGTCTTCCAGCTTTCGAGGCAATTTTTTATATTTCATTTACACTATGCTGAAGAAATCTCCCTGATTACCCGTACGCCAGAATAGTGACTCGCAGCTCGTCATCAAATTTTACCTAAATTTCTAAAACCGCTTTGGATTTCATCATGCTTGTCAGTTAATTTTAAATATTTATGGAATGAATTGACTGAGTCAATTCATGCAGTGACGCAGTCACTGCACTCCACAATTTT
>CAZNDR010000540.1:0-3312 GCA_964571835.1 uncultured Cytophagia bacterium
GGAGAGGAATAACTATGTCAATTAAAAAGACATCTAAACCGAAAGCATATGCTTGCAAGGATATTGGTGCAGTTTGGGATGAACACGAGGCAACTGAATTTGGTGAACAAATAGATGCGGAATTCGAAGTTGACATTCGGCAGCCGGTCTGCTATTTTCCAATTGCAATAATGTTGCTATCAGTCTCAGACAAGTTGCTGAAAGCCGTGGCATGAGCGAAATGACATTAATCAATTGGTGGATTCAAGAAAAATTGAACCAAACCAATATTAATAAAAAATCAGAACAATCAGCTTGACACGTGGTCAAGATTTTCTAACTCAAACTCCCGAAACCGTCATCTCCCCTATCTTAATCGTTGGTCCAGCAAGCGACCTTGTGAAGCGCAAATCATTTCCGATCATTTCAATATTCTTCAGCATCTGAGATAAATTTCCGGACACAGTAATTTCCGCCACCGGAAAGGTAACCACGCCATTTTCAATCCACAAGCCAATTGCCCCTCGAGAAAAATCTCCAGTGGCAGGATTCGTCCCCTGACCCAAGGTGCCAGTCAGGAGTAAGCCCTTATCGACTGACTTAATGATCTCCTGCGGTGAATAGCTTCCTGGCTGGAGATGGAAATTATTTCCGCCAGAGGCATTGCCGGTGGATTTCCTATTCAGCTTGCGCGCCGAATAGGCATCTGTCAGGTAGGTTTTCAAAATTCCTTTTTCCACAACCACAGTTTTTCGAATGGGAACGCCTTCGCCGTCGAACGGCTTGCTGCCTGGTGCGCCCGGGATTAAGCCGTCATCGACTATGGTAATTCCTTCGCCGGCAATTTTTTCATTTATTTTATTAACTAAAAAAGATTGCTTCATGTAAATCGCCTCGCCATTGATACACTGATAGAAAAAGCCAAGCAAACTCCTGGCTATATTAGGCTCCAAAACCACAGGCACATTTTGGGTTTTCACCTTTCGCGGATTAATCAACCGCGTCACGCGCTGAATTGCCGTAGCGGCGATTTTTTCCGGTGACCATAAGTTTTTGAAAAACCGGCTGCTTTCGTACCAGCCATCTTCCACTTTGTTATCTCCATCACCTGCTTGAAGATGAACGCCAGCCTCGCAGCCTGTTCTTTGGTAGCATCCACTAAAACCGAAAGAATTCACCAAAATTGTTTCCGAAGTAAAATTGGAAAAACTTGCTCCATGTGAATTACTAATTCGTTTGTCGGACAAGCAGATGGCTTCAATTTGCCGAGCATAATCAATTTTTTGTTCTGGTGTTAATCCCTCAATGGTTTCATCAAAAATAGCCAGCTCTTGCCAGTCGACTAATTTGATCGAGCTATCAAATTCAGGCAAACCAGCAAACGGATCTGGACTGGATGCTTCAGCTCTGCTAATAGCATTTTTAATGAGTTGCTCGAGGACCGGCTTGCTAAAATCGGAAGAATCTATGGTAGCTGTCTTTTTATCCTTTATTAATCGAATGGACATTTCCTTGTCCCCAGCTTCTTCCAATTTTTCTATTTCACCTTGACGCACATCCACTGAAAATCCGCGATCAAAATGAATACTGACTTCAGCTTCATCGGCGCCATTTTTAATCGCTGAGCCGACCAAAAATTCAGCTAATCCCATTAATCCCTCAGTTTTTGGATTCACTTTCGTCCTCCGACGGTCATATGTTCGATTTTTAAAGTCGGTGTGCCAGCGGTAACCGGAACTGATTGTCCTTCTTTGCCGCAGGTGCCCAGAAAATAGCCCATATCATTTCCGATCATGGATACGTTATTCAAAATCTGCACATTGGTGCCGATCAAGGTTGCATTTTTCAAAGGAGTAGTTAGTCTGCCATTTTCGATCTGGTAACCTAAGTTGACAGAAAAGACAAATTTTCCTGAATCTTCCACCTGTCCGCCTTGATAGGTTTTTGCATAAAAGCCATTTTTCACCGATTGGATAATTTCTTCGGGATCACTTTTTCCGGGTGCTAAAACCGTATTAGTCATTCTGGGAATGGGATTGCTTTTGTAAGATTCACGGCGACCATTACCGGTTGGTTTCATGTTCATTATTTTTGCCGATAATCGATCCTGAATGTAACCAGCCAGTTTTCCGTTTTCCACTAATACGGTTTTTTGAGTCGCGTTGCCTTCATCATCAACATTGAGAGAGCCGCGAAAATGGGGAATAGTGGGATCTTCAAATATGGTGACAATATCGCGTGCGACTTTTTTGCCGAGTTTATTGGACATAATCGATGTGCCTTTGCGATTGCCATCTGCTTCTAGTGGATGACCGACAGCTTCGTGAATCATCACGCCGCTCTGCCCGACACCGAGCACCACTGGCTGTTCGCCAGCTCTGGCATCTTTAGCGCCGAGCAAAATAATCGCCTCTTCCGCTGACTTCTCCCCAATCTCTTTCGGCGTGCAGATACTTCTGAAATAGTCCAAACCGACTCGACCACCGCTGCTGAAAAAACCCGAATTACGGATGCCATTCTTTTCTGCCAGCGAAAAAACCGATAATCTGGTTTGAGGTCGAATGTCAGATATGAGCAAGCCTTCGGAATTGGCAATGGTGACATAATTCAAGGAATCACCAAATATGACGCGTATTTTATCAATGCGACTATCGAATTTTTGAGCAGCGTCATTCGCCTGTTTAACTAACTGCAGCTTATCTAAAAAATTCATGTTGGCTAATGTTTCGTGCAAATCATAAACCTGTTGGGCAAGTTTTCGAGGTGAGAGATCCACCACTGTTGTTTTTCCTGATAAATCAGCGATGGCAGCAGCAGTCAACGCTGCATTTTTCATCGATTCAAAAGACAGATCGCTGGTATAACCGTAACCGGTTTTTTCACCAGAAATAACACGCACGCCCACGCCGACTGAAATATCTTCGGAAGATTCTTTGATAAGGCCTTCTTCCAGGTTGATGGAGTTAGCAATTTTATATTGAAAATAAAGCTCAGAAAATTCGCCGCCGCTGGCCATGGCAATTGCCAATATTTTTTGAATGTCAGCTCTGGTCACGCCGAAGCGCCGTTCAAAAATCGCTAACGCGTCAACTGGCAATTTACCAACTCTCAACAAATCATACCACAAACTGGAGTCAGCAGCAACAGCAATACCCGATGCACTTTTCATGAACAATTCCCTTCTGGCTTATGGATTCGATTTATCGCTCATCAGAGCGAAGCAGATTGATGAAATCTTATACTTTAAATTCAATTGGCAGTTTCAATTCACCATAGTAAGCTAAAAATTTCGCTACTGATAAACTGGCCAAAAGGCTGATATGCAATGTAAAT
>CAZNDR010000541.1:0-3310 GCA_964571835.1 uncultured Cytophagia bacterium
TTAGCCTCATCTCTTAAATATTACAAAAGTTCTCTTAAAACGTCTGGGTGAGGATTAGAGATCAGGCTATATCCGGCTAACATGCCTTCCTCTTTAATATATTCAATTGCTGGTTTGATCGCCGATTTAAGTGCTTCCATATCGCCAATGATGACGATTAATCCTTTGCCTCCAATTGCCATGGCGACATGAATACGCAGGATATCTATGTCTGCCTCTTTTAGAGCGAAATCGGCTGCTTTGATAGCCGACGCCACGCAAAAAGTTTCAATGACTAACAAGCCATCAACCGGCACTTGGGAATCCAAGGTCGTCGAGCCGGCAATGGCAGAAAAAATTCGCTCGTCCAGACGAGGGATTATTGTTGCACTGATAATTGCATAGCCTCCTTTTTCTTGTGCGACGTGCAAACCAGCCTCAACAGCGGAAATATGACCACGAACGATTAGCAAATATTTGCCGGAACAAATCGTTTTGGCAATCAATTTTTCGACATCGGCTGCCTTAAGAATAGCATCCTGCACTTCGAAGCCTTTAGAAATACTTGCTAATTCTATTATGCCAATAGAATTATTTTGCTCCATTAATTCCTCTGAATGATAATATTGTTATTATTCACTTCAATAATTCTACCGCTGATGGAGGCATGGACATGAGCTGAAATATCGCCGTCCGCTTCAGCTATTAAATCATTTCTTTTAACGACATCATTTTTTTTTACTATCGGTTTTGCTGGAACGCCACAATGTTGTGATAACGGAATACGAACGATTAGAGGATCAAATGCAAGCAAGCTCAAAGGTCCTTCATCTTTGAATTGTCGGACATCTAAGCGCTGCACGAGCTTTTCAGTTGGCACTCTCCGGTAATTCATCATCGGATGCGGTTTTATCGGAAGCCCTTCCCATTTAATTTTGTTTTGCAGAGCAATTTTTTTCTCGAAGGTGGTAGCACCCTTAGGATCTAGGCATTCTGGACATGCGTACATGGTGCATAAATTACATTCACAGCAAAAAGCTGATCCGAGATTAAAAATCGGATCTGCTTCTTGAGCAAACATTCTGTTTCGCATCGATATCTCTGGTCGAACTGGATGACCTAATAAATAACGGGGACAAAATTCAGTACAATAAGTGCACTGATCACAACTGGCTTTAGCAATACGATCGATGCTATTTTGCGTAGCAAATCGCTGATACATGGTTACACAAAAATGATCGGCCGGCAATACAATTAAAGCAGCGGTTCTTTTATCAACAACTTGATTGAGATCATGCGATAGAGAACCCATCATTAAACCACCAACTCGAATGAAGTAAGCAGCGGTGGTTATTTTAAATTGAGAGAGCACATCGGCGAAAGAGATCCCAATCGGGACTCGAATAGTTGCCGGCTGCTCTACCGCACCAGCCACAGAAATAAATTTATCCACAACCGGTTTCTGTGTGCCGATATTATACAGTGTTTCGACATTTTGGACAAGACATCCCACCGAAATGGGCAAATTCCCTGGCTGAACGATTCTTCCGCTGGTCAAAAATATCAGCGTGATTTCATCGCCAGCCGGATAAAAATCTCCAATGGTTTTAATTGCAATTTCACCATTAACATGTTGACGAAGTTTTGCAATGACCTCAGCGTGTTTCTTTTTAATGCCGATAATTCCCTTTTTTGCTCCAGTAATTTTCAAAGCAGTTTTAAAGCCGGCCAGCACTTCTGCAGTATAATGAAGTAACATTTGCACATCTTTGTGCAGCAGCGGCTCGCATTCAGCAGCATTCATGATCAATGTATCGGGTGAGGATAGAAGCTTAATATGCGTGGGAAAACCGGCGCCCCCTGCGCCAACAATGCCATTATTTTTTATTTCATTAATATCCATAAAAACAAATCAGAGATGTTATTATTCTCCAAAAGCGAAGCATCATTTTATTAAAAAAGGTGGACCAATGCCAACGCTTTGAGATAATAGCGGTTATTGGATCACTCATCAATATCACGGAAATCAATCTGGTCGACAATTGCCATTATCAAAGTGCGAATCGGTGCTTTTTCAATACCAAATACCTCTGCGGCAACGCCTGGCGCACCGCCGCAAACCACTAAATCACCGATGCCGGCACCAACATAATCTATGGCAGCCCACTCATTTCCTTGCCCCATATCTTTTCCATTTGGATAAACCGGCTTTACTAAAAAGACTCTTTTGCCATTATAAGCCGGATGCTTATTGGTTGCAGTAATGCTATTTTTGACTCGGGCAAGAAACATTTCTTTTCTCTCAATCAATTGAATCAATAAGTGCAACAAGACTTGCATTCACTGGAGCAACTTTTTTATCAAATGCTTGTGTGGCATCAGTATTGGTAACATAAACGACCGTATCTCCTGAACCAGCTAAATGTAGCGGATCGGCAACAACTAAGGGATGTCCGACATTTTGACCTTCGCGTGAGACTGGCTGAACAATGTGTAATAGACAACCCTTGAGCTCAGGAACCTTGTGCTCTGCCCAGACTTTTCCGATTATTTTACCAATTTTCATAGTATTAAAGGCAATTATTTGGAATTTCGTTCAGCTAATTAAACAATTGCTAATTGTGCCAATTAGAACCAGTCATTTATTATAAAAGGGATGGACTAATTTTTCTCAGACATGTTATTCACGCCTCAATTTGAACCTTGTCAATGATAGCCATAATAACTGCATCAAGAGGCGCATTGCGTGTCAGTTCTGTCATCCGTGCTGAAGAGCCGTAAGCGATGAGCACAAAATCGCCCTCGCCTGCTTGTACAGCATCGACTGCGACATGGTAGGTATTTAGCGGTTTTCCGTTGTGATCCACCTCTTTGCAAAGAAGCAGTTTCATCCCTTCAAGATTTTTGTCCTTTTGCGTTGAGACAACTGTCCCAATAACTTTTGCAAAAATCATTTTTTCCCTACTATTATTTTTTGTAAGTTGTTTTCAGTTCTGGAACAGGGCGAGGGACAATCAATTCAGAAATTACTTCACCTACCTTTTTTGCTGAGGATGCGGCTGCTTCCATTGCCGAACGCACTGCTGCTACTTCACCTTCAAGGGTAAATGAGACATAGCCACTTCCTACTTGCCTCCATTCGACGATATCCACAGCGGCAGCCTTTACAGCAGCATCAGCTCCTTCGATAAGCGGAACGAATCCTCGAGTTTCTAAAACACCAATTGCTTTTATATCAGCCATATTTCTCTCCTTGAATATCTAGCAAGTACCAATCAATCCAGTTATGCAACTTGATTGATAATTATTTTAAAATTATTTTACACAGATC
>CAZNDR010000542.1:0-3305 GCA_964571835.1 uncultured Cytophagia bacterium
AAAAAAATCGCTAAAGATAAATTGACATATTTAGAAAGCTCAAGCAATAATAAAAAAATCAATGGCAAATTGCAAGAACTTTTTAAAAATATGAAGTGCGAATCATAAAAATTGTCTGCTTTGATTGAAGAAAATATTGACTCTTTTGTTGAATGGACTTAGCTAAAATTTAATGTCAAAGGTGAAACTAATTTAATACTCAAAAAAAGAGCAAGTCAAAAGATGATTTTTTTGACCGACCCAAAATCAAGTGATGAGCTATCTTGCCTCTAGAAAATAAAATAGCAACTTTAATTAAGATGACGTTGGTCTGCTAAAAGATGGGCCAGCGCGATTTTTTTAGTAGTTATGGGAACTTGACTTACCTGTTTGACGTTATATTTTTGTTAAATTTTCGACCTATAAGAATCACACGTTATTTTTTATTTTTAATAGCATTGAATAACATAGTCAAACTAAAATTCCAAACAAAATCAACTAATTCATTAAATCGTAACATGAGGAAGAGTTATGATTGAACTAAAAAATGTTTCTAAGCATTATGGATTGACCAAAGCCTTGGATGATGTGAGCTTTTCCATAAAGAAGGGAGAGATCATTGGCTTTGTCGGCCCCAATGGAGCTGGCAAATCCACTGCGATGAAAATTATCACCACGTACACTGCCCCCTCCTCTGGCAAAGTCACTGTCGGTGATTTTGATGTCTTGGAAAATCCATTAGAGGTCCGCAAATTAATAGGCTATCTGCCGGAGACAGTGCCACTTTACGCCGACATGCTGGTAAAAGAGTATCTTGAGTTCATTGGAGCCGCCCGACATCTCAACGGCCGATTTAAACAACGTTATGATTGGGTTGTGGAAGCGGCCGGCCTGCAACCTGTGCTCCATCGCAAAATAGCCGAATTGTCCAAAGGATTCAAACAAAGGACCTGCCTAGCTCAGGCGCTCATCCATGATCCGGAAGTTTTGATATTGGATGAGCCTACCTCCGGCTTGGATCCTTTGCAAATTATTGGGATCAGAAAATTAATCAAAAATCTGGCGGAAGAAAAAACCATTATTTTGAGCACGCACATTCTTCCCGAAGTAGCAACCATTGCTGACCGCATCCTGGTTATCAATCAAGGTCGCATCGTTGGCGATGGTTCTTTTGAAGAACTGCGGCAAAAGGTGACGCAGCGGAATTCTCATTATATAGCGGTCAAAAGCAACAAAAAAGAATTCCAGGCGGCTTTAAAATCGATTCCAGAAATCGAAGATATGGAGTTTGATGAAGATTTACCTCGAGGGATGGTCGGGTGCCATGTCTTTGCCTCC
Source organism: uncultured Cytophagia bacterium (assembly GCA_964571835.1). Taxonomy (GTDB): domain Bacteria; phylum Zhuqueibacterota; class Zhuqueibacteria; order Thermofontimicrobiales; family Thermofontimicrobiaceae; genus CAZNDR01. The sequence continues at coordinate 1,318 of CAZNDR010000542.1, forward strand.
CACACTGTTGATTTAAATTCGAAATTGAATCAACTCATTCAAAAGCAAAAATGGGATATTGTCGATTTTCAACGCGAAAAAATCTCGCTTGAAGATTCGTTTATTAAACTGACCCAATCAGATAATTCTTCGTCAGCGAGAAAGATAGGAGGCGTAGCATGAATGATGTTAAAATAATTTTTAACCGCGAATTTAAAGCCTATTTTTATTCTCCAATCGCCTATGTTTTCAGCGTAATTTTTATTTTATTGAATTCAGGGCTTTACATGTTTCACTTCTTTTTCTTTGGCAATGCCGACATGCGCGCCTTCTTTTCCCAATTGCCATTGACGCTGGGATTGATATTTATTCCGGCTATCTCTATGCGGCTGTGGTCAGAGGAAAAGAAATTGGGCACGGTGGAATTACTACTAACTTTGCCCATCAAAACCGAACAAATTGTGCTGGGCAAATTTTTAGCAAGTTTTCTTTTTTATCTGGTGGCGCTGGCAGGCACGCTGGTCATACCTATTTTATTGATCATTTTAGGGAAGCCTGATTTTGGGCCCATCATTGGTGGCTATTTTGGCGCTATCTTTTTGGGCGCTTTTTTCCTATCAGTGGGAATTTTTATTTCAGGATTTTTCTCCGATCAAATTGTTTCTCTGATTATCACAAGCTTAGCCTGTGGTTTTTTGGCGTTGATCGGCTGGCAATATGTGCCAATGGTCATCGACGGCTGGCTGCCAGGATTAGGAGAATTTTTGTACAACTATATTGGCGTCACGCGCCATTTCAACGATATTGAAAGAGGCGTCATTGATTTAAAAAGCATAATTTACTTTGTCTCGTTCACCGCATTCTTCCTCTATCTGAATGCAAAATCACTGGAAAGGAGGAAGTATTAATATGAAAAATCTAAATAAACAATTTATTACCACCTTTATTATCGGTGCTGTGTTAATATTTGGTATCGTTGTTTTAGTTAATATGATTTTCAATAATGTCAATATTGGCAGATTTGATTTGACTGCTGACCAGATTTATAAATTATCTCCTGCAGTCAGCAAGATATTCGAGAAGTTAGATGCCCCGATTGAAATTACTTATTATGTTTCGTCCTCTGAAAAAATGCCGACCAAATGGAAAAATTTGGAGCGCGATGTCATTGATAAATTAAAGGAATTGGCTTTGGCCTCCAAAGGTAAACTGACTTATACAGTCTTTGATCCTTCGGCTGAAGAAGAGAAAGAAGCGTTCGAAGAAGAGAAAGCGAAGGAGGGCGAAGAGAAGGATATTATCCAAACGGAGCAAAAGCCAAAAATCACCCGCAAAAAAATCGCTGAACAGCTTTACGAAAAGGGCGTAATTCCGTTTGGCGTTCAAAGCACCGAACGAGACGAGTTCGCGGTGAAGCGAGTTTATTCATCATTGGTTTTATCCTATCTTGATCGAAAAGAGGACGTCATTCAAGAAGTTCGCCCTGAGACATTTGGCGACTTGGAATACGAAGTGATCTCTCGTATTTATAAGCTGATTTCCAATAAGCGTCCCAAAATCGGTTTTTACCCCAGCCAGCCGGAAATTCCGCCTCAGTACCGACAGATGTACCAACAAGAACCGCCGGACATGTATGAAGAAGCGGCAAAACTGTTACGGGAAAACGGCTATGATGTAACACGTACCAATATCAAAAAGGATGATCCGATCCCGGACGGTATTGAAACGATGGTATTGATGATCGATCAACCGCTGGACGAACGGCAATTGTATGAGATTGACAAGCTCATTCATAATGGAGTTCGAGTGGTTATGGCAGCGCAGGAGTACAACTATCGCATCGCGCCAGCACGGCAAAATCCGGGTGAATTCGATTTGAGCGGCATGCCCAGTCGGCTGAATATTAACACACTAACAAAAAATTATGGCTATGAATTTGATTCCAAAGTATTCATGGATAAAAACTCCGCTTTCATTCAAGTCCCGGTTTATCAGACTCGAAACATGGG
>CAZNDR010000543.1:0-3296 GCA_964571835.1 uncultured Cytophagia bacterium
CCATCTCGGATCAGTTATCACTCTCCATTCAATATACCACTGATCTTGGTCTCCGATTCCTGTCACTCCAAACTGAATTTCTCCCTCTATACGTTGCTGAGAAAATAAAAAATGAGAAAAAAGATAGAATTGGATTAAAAGTAAATGGCATGTTTTTGATTTTTTATTCTTCATTGTAATTTCTCCTAGTTAATACAAATTAATTTGCTTGATGATCCAACATAAAGACGTCCATCAGACAAAGCGCCATTTATTAAGTCACCAAATCCTCCAATGTGCACATCAAACCTTTGATTACCATTCTGGTCATACGAAACGATTGATTCCGCGGCGCAAGCAATATAAATGTTATTATCTCTATCTCCAATAATTGGGCTATATGAACCAAAGATTGGCAATTGCACTTTCCATCTAAACTTACCATCATTTGTTAGTGAATAAATATCCCTTCTGTTTGAGAAATAAATATTGCCATCATAATCCATGTGCATTCCACACCTAAAGTCTAATTGAAATATCTCTTCATGAGCATATTTCCATCTTATTTTCCCATCCTTCTGAACAGAACACACAAAATCCCTATCTCCTTCTCTACCGAAAAAGTAAACATTACCGGCATTATCAACCAGCGGGGCAATTTTAGCGAAATACCCATAGCCGGTTGGTATTTGCCAGATTAAATCGCCGGTCAGCGCATTGACTGCGTTCAATGTACTGTCAATACCATGAGCATAGAGCGTTGATCCATCTGGTGAAATTGGAAGAGAAATAGCCCAGCAACTTTTCAAGCCGCCTGTGCCTTGTGTTTTCCATTTCAATACGCCATTGTTATCAACAGCGTTTAAATAGCCACCTAAATCAGTGAAATAAAGTGTCCCATCCAGGCCAATACCAGCGCCATAGCACAAAAACATATCTTCTGAATGAAATTCCCATATGAGATTTCCCGTTGAATCAAGCGCAAAAATGTATGTCAGAAAATTAGGCAAGCGATTAATACTTCCTATGATATAATAAATTACATCTCCCGATCCGATCAGAACAGCAGATTCACTCGTGGGTCCTTTGTCAATCTTCCATTTCAAGCTGCCATTTGGGTGTACTGCATAGAGCAACCTATCATCGCTTATATAAATAGTGCCATCTTCACCAATTACTGGGGACGTGTACGCTTTACCCATGTTCTCATCCGTATAGATCCAAGCGATTTCCCCTTGTGAAGGACCGATAACATTCGTTCTCCCCGTACATTGTGCATTTCCATATGGTGTCGGCCATGGACTATCCGCCAGACTGGGCCACAAGATGTCCTGTTGGATCCAGGATACGTTACTCGAATCAGGGGCTGTCGTATCTTTCTGGCAATTGATCACGCACAGTAAGATCGTTACTGAAATTAAAGCCGTTCTTGTTTTCATTTCTTACTATTCCATGATGCACAATTTTGACTTGCCATAATCGGTTGTTTCGAGTGTTGCAACAAATAATTTTCCATTTCCAATTACATTAAACCAATCTGAAATTATCCCGCATTTCGGACCCGAAAATCTACTTCTCCCCGTACCCTGCGGATCAGGCTGGAATATGGGCCAGGGCGAATCTGCCAGAGTCGGCCAGTCAATATCTTTTTGATAGCCAAGCTGAGTGGTGTGATCGTCAGGTCCAGTTTCAGTGTTCGTACAACTTGAAAAAAGCCAACAAAAAGCGAAAAGAAAAATCGCTGCAGTTTTTTTCTTCATAATAATTCACTGCCTACCATATCAGCGATTAAAGATTTACTTCTTATTTTTTCTCCCCAACTGCTGCATCCCATACTCATAGCCTTTGTCGAACGCCAGCAGATTGAGCTCTTCGGTACCTTTGGGCACAGATGTTTCCACCGTTTTCCGCACTGCCTCTTTGTCGATAGTTTTAGAAATAGCGGTGAAAAATCCGAGCATGACAATATTTAACACAATTTTTCTGCCCAGTTCTTCAGCAATGCGCGTCGCTGGCACTTTGTACATTTTAATTTTATCACGAGCTTTGGCATCTTTTACCAGGTCTTCATCAACCAACAATAAGCCGTTATTTTTTAATTCGGGCTCGAATTTGGTGTAAGCTTCCTGTGACATCGAAATCAAAATATCAGGTTTGGTCAAATAGGGGTAAAGAATTCTTTCATCAGAAACAATGACCTGAGCGCTGCAGGAACTGCCGCGCGCCTCGGGTCCGAAACTCTGGTTCAGCGTGGCGTGTTTTTGGGCATTGATGGCAGCGGCTTTGCCAATTAAGTAGCCTAATAGGATCACGCCCTGTCCGCCAAAACCGGTCACGCGTATTTCAGTTTTTGCCATTTCTATCCTCCGCTAAAGCGAATTAGCTTAAAATTATTTCGGTCAACGTAGCACGGTTGAAAAAAATCAATTAGCTGCGGCGGGTTGCATCTCCACCCGGCCGTAGGGAACAAACTTATCGCCCAATTTCTGCTGCAAATGATTGTTCCAATTGTCAAGAAAGGTCGGCTTATCTTTGTCGACAAATTTGCCGACGATGATTTTTTTCTGAAATTCTATGTTCAACGATTCCAGTGGTGCGCCATGTCTGATTTCACTGTTGTCGTGATAAAATTTCATCAAATCCAAACCAGTGCCCAAACGGTTTCTGCGAGCGTACAAAGTGGAGCACGGCGCGATAATTTCCACAAACGAAAAGCCTGGTTTTTGCAGTGCTTCGGTCATGGACTTGGCCAGCCGGCGAATGTGCAACGCGGTCCAGCGTGCTACATAAACTGCACCGCAGGAGGCGGCTAACAGCGGCAAATTAAACGGCACATCGGAATTGCCGTAAGGCGTGGTCGAGGAGTTGGCGCCAACTGGGGTAGTAGGGGCACACTGCCCGCCAGTCATGGCATAAATGAAATTATTGACACAGAAAATTTTCAAATCCATGTTTCGGCGCGCCGCATGAATAAAATGGTTGCCGCCAATGGAAATCAGATCTCCATCGCCGCTGAAGACCACAACTTTTAATTCCGGATTGGCCAATTTTAAACCGGTGGCAAAAGGAATCGCTCGGCCATGGGTGGAATGAAAAGAATCCAATTTCACATAGCCGGCTACTCTGCCAGTGCAGCCAATGCCGGAGACAATGGCAACTTTGTCCAGTGGAAAGTTTATTTTGCCCAAAGCTTGTGCAAGACAAGAGACAGCAGTTCCGATGCCACAGGTCGGACACCAGATATGAGGGATGCGATCCATCCTCAATAGATTTTCCATGGGATGTTCTGGTACATTTCCGTTTTTATTGTTCATTTT
>CAZNDR010000544.1:0-3279 GCA_964571835.1 uncultured Cytophagia bacterium
CATTTGGCCAGATTTTCTATAAATTCCAAATTGCTAAAGTACCAATGTCAATTAAAATCCAAATACAAAATTTCCAGTATATTTCAATCCCAATGCCTGTAGTTTATGAGCAGGATTTGGAATTTGATATTATAAAATTTTGCCACCGGCTTTTAATTTTTCGCCCAAATCTTAAAAACCACTCCTTTGGGATCCGGGCAACAGAGCTGGCTTGTTTCGTTCACCCAATCTTCTTTGGGCAGCTCATCTTCCCGTTGTTTGCTGATTAAAAATGGAATCAGGCTTTGCAGCGCGTACATGCAGGTGGTTTGATTATTGGGAATGAGAATTTTGCCGTAGCCCAAGACTTCAAAAGAGTCACCAGGCTTTAGCTGCGCGCCGCAGCGTTCTTTGACTTCAGCGACTTCAACAATTAAATTTTTCATGATCAAATCCTCCCCATTATTGCTAATAGAAGTTAGCAAAAATTACAGAGGATGACAAGCAAAATTTTTTGTGTCCGGCTTTTTTCTTGAGAAAGTGTTTTACAAAAATTAACTGGTGATGTTTTCCTGGTTAGGAAACAAATATGTTGCTGAAGCAGCAAACATTTTGTATATTATCTGGGAAGCATTAATTTCAGTCAAAACCGCTAATTTCAAGTTCTATTGTCAATCCGTGGCCAATAGATAATGGAGTGAATTATTAGAGATTTTTATCAAGAAAACTTATCATCTCTTGTGCTGCCTGCTTATTCAAACGTAAGTTGGCCAACTACAACGGAGCGGAGTAGCGGAGAGACAAAATGTAAGCGGAAAACCTTAGTACATCATTTCATAAATTCTGTAGGATTCAATTGTCAAAATGGAGATCATTCAAGCACCATGAACGCTGCTGAAGCAGTTCTTAATTTGTCGTTTTATTTATTTTTCACTGCGCTGAAGCGGTGAGCTGTTTCAAGCGCAGTTTAATATTTGTAAGAGCACCGAGCTTTAGCGGAGTGACATCAATTCGCTGCAGGTTAAAATAGCCGCTTCAGCGGTTTATAAGCTTCGCTATAATTCAAACAATCCCTACATCAAATTATGAAATAGTGTACTTAGTGTTATTTTTTTGTTTTGATTATGAGTTGGCCTGACTGTCTTTTTATTGAGGAAAACATGATTTGGAAAATAGCATTGGTACTTTCTCTGGTCGCTGCTAACAGTTTTTTTGTGGCAGCCGAATTTGCTTTAGTAAAGCTGCGACAGAGAGACATAAAATTTTTAATTCACAGCGGGAAAAAAACTGCTAAACTGCTAGAACACATTGTCCATCACTTGGATTCATATCTCTCCGCCTGTCAACTGGGCGTTACGCTGGCAAGCTTAGGTCTGGGCTGGGTTGGCGAACCGTTAGTAGCCAGAATGATCGAACCTTTGTTTCAATTGTTAGGGCTTCCAATAGACAAAGTTCATTTTGTCGCGTTGCCGTCTGCTTTTATATTAATTACCGTGTTTCACATTACGGCTGGAGAGCAGGTGCCCAAAATCTATGCCATTCAAAAATATAAGCCCATTGCGTTAAGTATTGCCATGCCTTTGGCACTTTTTTATAAACTACTCCAGCCGTTTATTTGGATCATTAACACGATCAGCAATTTGATGCTCAACGTATTAGGCATCCAATCGGTTTCCGAACACCATGAGGTTCACACCGAAGATGAGCTGCGGGCGATTTTGTTCGAATCAGCCGCTGGCGGATATCTCACCGGCAAAGAGCGCTTGATTATGGAAAACGTTATGGACCTGCAAAACAAGATTGCTCGGCGCTATATGTTGCCACGAAACCAGATTGTTTTTATTAACAAAAAAGATTCGTTAGAGGAAAAACTACACAGAGTTTCCGAATCGGGACACACCCGATTGCCGCTCTGCGATAAGGATCTCGATCACATTATTGGCGTCGTACATGTGAAAGATATTTTTCGCGCCTTGGCTCAAAACGAAAAACTTATTACCCTGGCTGATATCGCCCGCAAGCCGACGTTTTTGCCGGAAACAGTGACCTTGGATATTTTGCTGCAAGAGTTCCAGCGAAAACATACCGGATTAATCATGCTGGTTGATGAATATGGCGTCACGTCGGGCATGATTACATTGGATAATGTACTCGAGGAGCTTGTCGGTCCAATTCAGGATGAGTTTGACAGTGAAACGCCGCTGATTCTAAAAAAAGAGCGCAATCTCTATGAAGTGGATGCAATCTGTCCAATTGATGAGATTGTCAAAAAATTCGACATTGAGCTACCGGAAACCAATGCCGATACTATCGGCGGCGTGCTTATTGAACAATTTGGGCATATCCCGCGCGTCAGAGAAAAAATCATCATTGGCTGTTATTTATTTAAAGTGATTGAAGCTGAGCCAGTCCGTATTCGACGCATCTCCATTAAAAAATTAAAGCCGGGGAAAAATGCAAAAGCTGCCGAGAACCACTAAATTCAATTTAGCTACTTCAATTTTCACCCTAAAGTAATTGTACTTTAGTGCTTCATTTCAAAAATTCTTGTAGAGTGTAATACCAGTTGATCCTCAAAATAAAATCCTTACGGATTAATTCCTTTTTGCTTTATCTATTCTTTTGGAATGGGATTAAGGCGTACGCCTTTTATTAATCCTACAAAGCATCATGAAACGGAGTACTTTGTCTAGATATAAAGCTACCTCGAATTGGGAAGGAAAATATTAATGGACATACTTAATCCTCAATTGGAAAAATATATTTACAATTTAATGCCACTAATGGATGAAGTATTAATAGAAATGACCAATTTTGGTGAGAGCAAAAATTTTCCCATCATTGGCCCGTTGAGTGGACAATTTTTAAGACAAATGGCGTTAGTGACAAAGGCGAAAACCATCTTTGAAATGGGTTCCGGATTCGGTTATTCGGCTGCGTGGTTTTCATTGGGACTTCAGGAAGGCGGCAAAATAATTTGCACTGATGGCGACTCCAGTAACAAAGATAGGGCTATTGGTTATTTCAAACGAATGGGCATTGATAATAAAATTGAATTTTATATTGGCAAAGCACAGGTCATTTTAGAGAAGCAACAAGGTCTGTTTGACATTATTTTTAATGATGTGGACAAAGAACAATATCCCGAGACACTGGATCTTGTTTTGCCCACACTGCGCCGCGGCGGTTTGTTTATTACCGATAATGCCTTGTGGGGCGGACAGGTCATTCAAGATTTAGGTGATATTTACACAAAAGGTGTGAAAGATTTTAACCAACTTTCCTTTGGGCGGAAAGATA
>CAZNDR010000545.1:0-3277 GCA_964571835.1 uncultured Cytophagia bacterium
TCATCAACCAGCGTTTTCACCTTTTGACCGAGAATATTAAAAATGGTGATGGTAGCTTTTCCAGCTTGAAAAATATCAAGATCGATAGTCGTTTCCGTGGCGAAGGGATTAGGATAATTCTGATACAGTTTAAAATCTGCGGGTGGTGGTTCATAAATGGATACCGATGTATCAGAAGCCAAAAAGGTAAAAAACGCATCAGGCGATTTATGGGGGAAATTTTTATGATCACCGCTTTTATCAGCTGCCGAAAAATACAACTTGATCTGTGAGCCACTCTCCTGGAGCGGCAGCCAGGCTTGATATTCATGTTCGATGGTCGATGGCAATAATTTGATGGAAGAAAACTTACCAGCATCAACAGCATATTTTAGTGACAATGAATCTGGTATTAAATCATATTTGGAAAATATTTTTATTTTGATTAAATGCCCTTGTCGCTCACTATAAAAAATGTCGGGGGGCAAAAAAAACAGACCATGATAAAATATGGCTTCATACGCGTTCACCAGCCCCCAACCATAGTCGTTGTTTGGCAAAGCGGCATTGTCAGCAGTTTCTCTAATTGCCTCTTTAACTTGTTTCGGCGTCAAGTAAGGGTGGGCTTGTAAAATCAGCGTGGCGACGCCGGCAATGAGCGGACAGGAAAGCGACGTCCCATTAGCCGTGCGAAATAAATCAACACTGCCGTAAGAAACACAGGTAACGCCTTTGCCCATGGCCACTACGTCTGGCTTAATTCGTCCGTCATAGGTGGGACCACGCGAACTAAAGGCAACCAAATCACCGTTACTATCTACAGCTCCTACCGATATCACATCAAAGCCATCAGCGGGTGCAATCATATACTTCCAACTATTATTGCCCTCATTGCCATTACTATTGACAATCACGACGCCCTTTTTAACCGCAATGTTGGCTGCTTTTGTGGTTATGGCGGTTTTACCATCCATATCTGAATAATTGTACCAATCAAGATATCCTAAAGAGCTACTCACAATTTCCACGCCTCGCCGTTCTAACCATTCTAATCCAGCAACCCAATAATCTTCTTCGATTTCAGTTTCAGAACTTTCCACCTCGGTTTTTGCCAGCAGAAAGTTAGCTGCATACGCGGGCCCAATTAAATGTCCCGCTTTAAAACCTGCCAGCGCAGAAAGCGTAATCGTACCGTGGCTAGACTGGCCTGAGGGGTCAGCTTCCTCACTGCTTGTCACGCTATCCTGATTGATCACATCATATTCTGCCAGCACCTGCAAATGCTGAAATGCCTCGTGATTTTTATAGTCATAACCAGTATCCAACATGCCCACCAACACACCACTGCCGTCTAATCCTAAATCCTGCACTTCAGTAACTTTTATCATTTCATTTTGTGCCAATGAAGAACCATAATCAAAGCGATGGGCTTGCGCTTTGTACCAAAAAATTTCATCGGAATATTCTGGAATTTTCAATTCATGAACCGAGACTCGGCGCACCTTTTTGACAAAAGGCAGAGCTTCAACGAATGCCACTTGCTTTTCAGTCAAAAGCGCGCTGACACCATTTAACCAGCGAGAAACAACCATCGGCTTTATTCCCTGCTGATTCAGTTTCTGCAAGTAAGAGTGACACACTGGCAAATCAGTTTCGTCAATCAAATTCTGTTCCGCCAGCACTTTTGCTCTTCGCTCCAGCGTTTTTTGAGACAAGCTTTTTTTCTCAAGTTTTATCGCGTCACTTGATGACTCAAAAGCTGTCCCTTTATCTTTGAAAAATATCCAATATTTCTGCTGGTTCCACGCCATGGCGGGAATAAATAATAAAATAAAAATGGCTTTACGAATCATTGCTTCTCCACTAATAAGTCTCTTCTATCGATGTCTATTTTCTTTAAACAGACTTTAAAAGCAAGTGTTTCATTTATTTTAAATTTTATTTGCAAATTTTAGGATATTTGATTAACTTGTTTTTAAATGATGATGAAAAAATTCTGCCAAAAGGGTTCAGAAAATTGTCTGGAATTGGATCAGCTTATTGACAGCTAAATCGCCGTTATTCCGTTTATTATTGTTTAATGATTTTATAAAAATATGAATGACCAGTCAAAAAGCTGATTAGGCTAAAGCCCACGTGATTTCGGATTTCATAAGTTTCTCCGCCATAAATGGTGGAGCTATTCATGAAAAGTGAATAGCTCTGTTCTTTAGAACGGAGATCTCATAATTTCCCCTCAAATTATTTGGGCTTTGGCCCTTCAGTTCCTTTGGTTTTTTTTAACTGGTCATTCTTATTAAAAGCAAAAGATAATCACTCAATGGTCAGAATCTAAAATTGAAAAAATTTGCTGACATCGCTTTGCCCATTCCAGTATTTCAGCTTTACACTTATGAAATACCCGAATCGATGGAAAATTTTGTCACTCCTGGATTGCGTGTGCTCGTCCCGGTCAGCAAACGAAAAATGACCGGTTATGTCATTAAAATTAGGGATGACTGCCAGCGTTTAGCTTTAAAACCAATTCACGATCTCATTGAAACGACGCCTTCCGTTTCGGCAGAATTGCTAAAATTGGCACAGTGGATTTCAGATTATTACCTTTGTCCACTCGGTGAAGTTATCAAAGCAATGCTGCCTGGGGGCATCAATCCAGAATCAAAAACTTATTTGTATATTGTTGCTAATAACCAAGAGGTTCAGAAATATTTAAGTGAAAATAAACTGCCTCGTCAGGAAAAAATAATCAATCAATTGTTGTTGGAAGGTCGCCTTTCTGTACAACAGTTGCGGAAAAAATTTCGTGGTGCTGATCTGTCTTTTTCTCTCACCAAATTAGTGAAGGCCGGAATTATTCAAAAAACCGTCACTGTCACTGAGGCAAAAACTAAATCTAAAACTGAACTATGGCTTCGCCTCGCCTCTCATATTTCAGATGTCGCGACCTTTGATGAAATCTATCAACAGAAAAAAAAATCCGCTCCGGCACAAGCTAAATGTTTGCAAATTATTTTTGATCAAAAACAAATATCAAAAAAAAGTTTATTGATTCAATCATCGATAAGCAGTAATGTTGTCACCGCCTTAATAAGATCGGGATTAATAATACAATTTGAGAAAGAAATTTTCCGTTCCTACTTCGCTGCCAACAATAGTGCAGAGCCTCTTTATCTGTCTCCCAATCAACAGCAACGCCAGGCAATATTTCAAATAAATGAAGCACTGAGAGGCGAAAAATATAAAACTTTTCTTTTGCACGGAGTGACTGGCAGTGGCAAAACCCAGGTTTATATAGAAA
>CAZNDR010000546.1:0-3275 GCA_964571835.1 uncultured Cytophagia bacterium
AATCGCGTTAGAATTTTTCAAATTCAAGCGATGAATAAAATTTTCAATGTTTGATTTATCACCCATTAGAATGTAATAAGGATTATCTCGCAATTGAAGCTCAACTTCTCTTTTATCCTTAATATGGATCAATTTAAACTGAGATAAGTATAGCTTAATAATAAGGCTAATGGTATTATCAATCTGTTCATCAAGATAAATAATTATTGTGGATTCATGCTGCATTGCCTATCTCCCCATGTATAAGTGCACCAAATTGAGATTTCATCTTTTCAGTATTTAGCCTCACTATCACCAAATTGGATTTTGATTTTTTTACTAAAATAGAACGCCGCCAAATAATGCAGTTGACACTTAGTGGGCGTTTGGATAAGCTGCATTTGAAAATTCAATTACTGATCGCCAAAAGCGCAACCAGTCGTTTTCGGCAAATTTTTAAAGTTGTCGCTCGCTTATTATTCCAACAATATATTAAAGAAACCTTTTTTTAGCAAGCTGTTTTTAAGTTTTTATCTAATTTATCGAGCTTATAAATTAGAGATGAGAAAGCATTTGGCTCGAAGTTGCCAAATTGCTTGACAATTAAGAATATTTTAGATATATTCTTTCGCTCATAATTGAGATAAACATTTTCGTTGTAGCCGATTGATAGGAAAATCTTAATTTGAAACGCTCAATAGCTTTCCAGCTTTTATTAACCATATTCTGTAGTTTAATTATCTTTTGTGGCAAGAAAAATGAGCCGAAAAAGAACTTTAGTGTCAATACAGAAGTAGCTACTGCTGTTCCAGAATATGGAGGCACATTGGTTCGCGCCTTAAGCGGTGAGCCCATTTCTTTGCAACCACTTTACGGCTATAGCGATGGCGCTGCCTGTGAGGTAATTATCCATTTGTTTCCTCCCTTAATAAGAATTTTAGAAGATCCACAACATCCGGGCGAGCCGATTCTTACACCTGTTTTAGCAGAAAAATGGGAATTTTCAGAAAATGGAAAAGAACTAACCTTTAAACTAAAGGAGCATATTCGCTGGGAAGATGGAACCGAAGTTACCACGGATGATGCCATTTTTACCTATCAAAAGGCAATCGATACGCGGACGAAAACTATCGTTCATTATGCCTTCAATAAGATTGATTCTGTCGTGGCAATGGATAAATATCGTTTTAAAGCTTTTTATAACGAACCTTACGTCTACGCTGTTTATCGCTGGGACATTGGCTTATTGCCGAAGCATTTATTAGAGGGAAAAGAAATAAATACCGATGAATTTAATCGCAAGCCTGTAGGCTATGGCAGTTTTTGTTTTAAGGAATGGATGAGCAATGAACAAATTGTGCTCGAAGCCAACGAAAATAGCCCATGGGGCAGACCGTATGTGGACAGAATGATTTTCAGAATTATTCCTGAATCATCCGTACAAATTATGGAATTAAAGGCGGGAAATCTTGATCTGGTGAGCCGATTGCAGACCACAGAATATGTTCGTGATCTTGTCGGTTCTGATATCGAAATGGCTGTCAATAAATTTGAATATAAAGATACCTACATGTATGGATTGGTATTTAATCTAAATCTTCCATTATTTCAAGATAAAAAAATCCGCCAGGCAATCAATTATGGAATCGATAAACGAAGTATCATCTCAGGCATGTTATATGGCATGGGGAGAGAATGCTGGGGACCGATTCCGCCAGAATCCTGGGCTTACAATGTGAAGCTGAAAAAATATCCATTTAATCCAGATAAAGCAAAGCAACTGCTTTCAGAGGCGGGCTGGCACGATAATGATAACGATGGGATTAGAGAAAAAAATGGTTTGGCGCTTGAATTTACTATGCTCTCTCATCAAAATGAATCCATTCAACAAATGATCACTATTATCCAGCAACAATTAAAACCAATAGGCATTCGAATGAAAATTAAAATCGTCGAGTGGAGCGTCTATTTAAATACCTTTGTCGCAAAACGAAATTTCGATATGTGTGTGACTCGAGGTGCAGAATCTGTGCTGACGCCAGACCTTTCTTTTGAATTTCACTCAAGCCAGATTCATGACACTGAATATAATTGGGCTAATTATATTAATCCTGAACTCGATCGCCTGATTGAAAAATCCCTAACAACTTTTGATCAGGAAAAACAAAAGCAGTATTTGTATCAAGCTCAAGAAATAATCTCAGAAGATGTCCCAGTTATTTACCTATTTATGAGAAACAGCATGGTAGCTACGAACAAACGAGTTCATGGTCCCAAACCTTTGATCTCTCCCTTAGGATTTGATTATAATCTCGATTGGTGGTGGATACCTAAGCAATTACAGTTCAAATGAAAATGCCATAAATAGAACGTCGATGAGCTCGATCAATTTACAAGAAAAACCTATGAACGAACAAAAGCTTAAATTTGTTTTGATAGTAACAATAATTGCTCTGCCTCTTATTGGTTCAACTGCTTTCTGCCAAAGCTTCGGCATTCAAAAGGCGCTAACAGGATATTTGATTGGGGGACAATTTACCTTTGATTGTTACAAACCTTTCGTTTCTGCCTACGTGAACTTAAAACGCCATGATAGACCAATGCTGATTCAGTCTGGAGGTGAAAAAGAAATTTATGCTAAATTGGGAAGCCAGCTTTATTTTCCAAAATTCATTTTATGCCAACTGACGTTTTATCAATTATCAGCTTTGAGCAGCTATTTGGAAACTGATCACGTTAAAATATTTAATAAATTCAAGACGGTCTATGATATTAATGTGCTACGTTCTCTAGGCGGAAGTTATGAAGAGCCTTACTCGTTTTCACTCTTCTTAGGCAATGTTGCTTTGTTAGGATATGAAACAAACGACAGCGGGAATAAAAAGCTATTAAAACAAGCCGGCTCTGCTTTGGCGGGATTTTTAGTAAGCGTAGGCAATCATCAGATTTGCGATAATATTTATCTCAAAGATCGCTGGTATCAATATGAATTGATGTTGGTGGGGAAATTAGAGGAAAAAAATTGGCGCCGAATATCCTGGAATTTCAGATTTGGCTTTAAACAGCATGATAATGACATTTTTCAAAATGTTATTTTATTAGCAATCGAACGCAGCCACACATCTTGGGAGAAATCCCGCTTTTCACTGCTAAAAAATAGTATATTTGCTTACAAAACATATACACCAATTTCTAATAATAATAACCTTCCAGCGCTGATTTACCACCATCTCAGTTATGGCAAAAAATTTCCTACCATTTTTTTTAATAAAAAAATATTTATTGTTATCGGTGGT
>CAZNDR010000547.1:0-3269 GCA_964571835.1 uncultured Cytophagia bacterium
TGTCATGCCTCAGTTGAAAATGGAAAAATAAGTTCGTATATTAAGGTGGAAATTTGAACCTTAATTTAGGAGACTTATTGATGAAAAGAAAAAGATATTCCCCGGAAAACAAGGTAGCCATGCTCAGGGAACATTTGGAAAAAAATATGTCAGTGGCTGATATTTGTGAAAAATATCGCCTTCACCCCAATCAATTTTACCTATGGAAAAAAGAATTATTTGAAAAAGCCGTTGAAATTTTTTCTACCAAAAGGACTTTTCACAAAAAAGATATCACCGCCGATGAATTAAAGAAAATAATCCAAGATCGTAATGAAATAATTGCTGAATTATTACAGGAGAATCTTAAGTTAAAAAAGTTATCTGGGGAGATCTGACCAAACGTTGGGTCTCCCTGAAACTTCGTCATGAAATTTTAGCATATCTCTCCTATTGGCAAAAGCGGACCGGTGAGAAAATTACGCATATGCTCAAATTCATTTCCTTACCTATCAGTAAGTATTATGATTGGAAAAACAGGAATAACAAGGAAAATCAGCATCATGTTAATATTCCCAAAGCCCATTGGCTTTTGCCATGGGAAGGTGATGCCATTATTGAATATCGGTCAAAGCATATGGAAGAAGGCTATCGCCGACTTTGTTTTATGATGCTTGACGAAAATGTGGTCGCCGTTAGTCCCGCTTCTGTTTACCGGGTGTTATTAAAAGCCGGCTTATTGCTAATAAAATGGCGACATCAAAAAGCCAAGGGAAGCGGCTTCAATCAGCCGACTCAACCGCATCAACACTGGCATCTGGATATTTCTTATATCAATTTTAAAGGCACGTTTGTTTACCTGGTTGCTTTAATTGATGGTTATTCAAGATTTGTTGTCCATTATAAAATAAAATTATCTGTCGAGGCATTGGATATTGAGATTTTGCTGGAACGTGCCAAAGAAAAATTTTCTGGTGTCACGCCAGACCTGATTACCGATAATGGACCACAATTTGTCGCTAAAGAACTTAAATTATATTTGCAATTTGTCGGCATAACTCATCGCAAAACTAGATTCTTTTACCCACAATCCAATGGAAAAATTGAAAGGTTTTATCAAACATGCAAAAATGAATCGATAAGAAAAAACAGCTTTCTCAACTTGGATGATTTAAAACAACAACTTGAAACCTTTATAAACTATTATAATTATCAACGACTCCATTCCAGTATCGGTTATATAACGCCTTGGAACATGCTGCAGGGAAATCAACAGCAAATTCTATCAGAACGAAGGGAAAAGTTAATGCTCGCCAGCGAAAACAGAGTAAACCAAAGAAGAAATAATTAACAAATCCGATCGCTGTCGACCAATTCATTTTTACTTGACAACAGGCAAATATTCATGTACTAAAATTCAAATCGTCAAATAACAAGGAAAAATAGGCTTGACGTTTTCTAAAAAATTGACTATATTGCTAACACCCAATAAATGAAAAATCAACCAATTTTCCACCTTATTTTTCTTGCCTATTTTTCCATTTCACGCTGAACCAAGACAGGTGGGTCAAGATCAATTTCATTATCAGTGAATCGCCGGAAAAGCGTTCGCTGATGCCATGAAGTTGGTCGATTCATTCTACCGGCGTAATAATAAAAAATAAGCCTGCCAATTGCATTGTACTTATTTAGTTAATTTATGGCTTTCGCTCAATGAAGGCAAGCTTCGCCAGAGAAAATAGAAAGCAAATCTATTCACTTCGTATGCCATTCGGAGCAATTACCAAATCTTGATTTGCCAGGTCTGCCCAGGAATAAAATTGAAAGGTTTTATTATTTGACATGGCAACGAATAGACCCATTGGGAAAATATCATTCAGCACCGCATTGGTCACTTCAGAGCCGTCGCTGTGGTTGCAGCTGAGAGGCACGACTTTGACTAATTGGTGAAGGTGCGGATTATCAGGCTCACCTTCTCGTTTGAAGAGGTGGAACTGATTCGCCTCTTGATCAGATACAATAATATATCCCGTTCCATCGTTGATTTTATAAATGGAAATTCCCTCCTGATCTTGGCCAAATCCTTCGGTGGCAAAGAGAGCTAATTCTTGATTGGCGTTTTCAGCTTCAGGATCAGCATAATATTTTCTCACCCCGACGGTCTCATCAGAGTAGTAAACATAGCCAAGTTCATCATCAACGGCGATGGCTTCGATCTCCTTTTTCCCGCTCCAAATGCCGAATTCCCTGACCTTTACACCTCGCACCTTTCCTGTTCCATCATCCTCCAGACGATACTGCCAGAGATAGGAGCCATCAGTTGGCCCTTCTTTGCGGCTGACAATCGCGAACATAATCCCATCTGCTGGCCGTTTGTACAAAGCAATGCCCATCGGTGCTCGTAAGATTTGACCTTCAAATACTTCAATGCCACCATTATCCACTGGTTGCATATCTGGCAAGCTGAACAGGCGCAGCTTATTGGTCATTCGTTCAGTGGCCACCGCAATATCTGTCGCCACGCCTTTCAGTATCAAGCCGTATTCCACATCAACATTATTGGGACGTTGCAGGTTGCGGACTGTTTTTTCAGCAATGATTTTGCCAGCAAGATCAAACACATAAAGTGCGCCATCTAAGTCCTTATCCGTCCCAATAATGAGGCTCTTTGACCGGTCCGTCGGATGAATCCAGATAGCTGGATCATCCGTGTCGTGAGCTGTAGCTTCAGTCGTAATGAGTGGTTGAATAGCATTCAACCGTTTCACCATTTTTTTTCCGGAACACCCATAACAAAGAAATCCCCATACTCCTACTATCAGGCATAAATTCAAGGCAATGCGTCTAATTCTATGATCGTTCATTTTTTTCTCCCATCATATTTTTATTAAGTGATATTTTGGAGAATGACCGATGTTTTGATATTTATTATATCGGCATTTCTAAATTCCCGACTTCATCGGTCAATAAAATCATCAGCCATTGCTCAGATAGATTCGCCTGAGCAACAGCAAAATATTTTTTAGACCAAAGCCACAATAATAAAAGATTACTGAGTCAGGCTGCTAAAATAAAGGGAAGAAAAAGCCATCGCTTCAGGCTGACTCGATCTGCCCGTTGACAAGCTGAGATTTCATAAAAAAATCAAAGTTATGTGGCTTTGGTCTAAATTTTAATAATCGTCATTCAATTGAACATTAATCTTCCTAAAGCAATGAATGACCTTTCTGACGCGTTAATGATTAGAATGAATATTTCAAACCTCCATGCAGCCACCAGGAATAGAATTC
>CAZNDR010000548.1:0-3258 GCA_964571835.1 uncultured Cytophagia bacterium
GTTAGGGCCATTGGTTTATGCTCAACCGAAATTAGAAATCGTCTATCCAAAAGAAGGCGATCAAATCATTGCTTCAGATTCTACTTTTCTGTTTGGTAATGTCTGGCCCAGCAAAGTTGAGGTAATCGTCAATAATCACGCTGCAACAGTTTATCCCAATGGTACCTTTTTGGTTGTGGTGCCGGTCAATCCGGGCAACTTTACTTTTGATTGCCAGGCTAATTATGAAGGCGAGAGCGTGGCCAAACAAAGACACGTTTACATTCCTTATTACGTGCGGACAACCAATTCCGACAGACTTGCCATTGACACCAGTTATGTATTTCCACGACAGAAGTGGGAGCTGAAACCGGGCGACGTTTTCAAAGTCGCTGTGAAGGGAACGCCTGGTTGCCAAGCGACTTTTTCTATTGAAGGAATTGCTGCAAATTTGCCGATGCGAGAGCTTTATCCCAAGAGGTCGTATTATTGGGGTGAAGCTTTGTTCGAGCAAGGCTTTCATTATCAAATGGGTGAAGTGCGAGGCATTTACTGCGGCTCCTACCTGCTCCAGCCCTGGGATTGGGGCAAACAAAGAAAAATCGTTTTCAAACTGGAAAATGCGAGCGGTGACACGGTACAGGCAACTGCTTCTGGAACTTTGGATATTAATCAGTCCTCTCTTCTCACCATTGCCCAATTGACGGAGGATGTTAATAAGGCGCAAACAAATCCCAGCCTCAGCAGCCACCTATTTTTGCCCAAAGGAGGAAAAGTCCGGGTAAATGCCTTGCGAGGCAAATTCGCCCGTATCAAAATATTCGGAACTGAAGAGTTTTGGTTTAAATCCGAAAGCCTTAAATTTCTTCCTCGTGGCTCCATGTTACCAGAAACCGTCATTTCGGCAATTCGCACCTCCAGCGACAAAAAATGGTGTCGGGTTGAGATCGATGTGAGTCACCCATTGCCGCTGCAGGTGAAGCAATCGGCTGATCTGGCAAGTTTTGAGTTGACATTATTTGGCGTTAACAACGACAGCGATCCCATTCAGCTCGAGCCAATAGACACTCATTTTCGTGATCTTCGCTGGCAACGATCAAATTCCAGCACTTTGACTATCACCTTTGATTTGCAGCAAAGACCGCATTGGGGCTTTGATCCGGTTTTTGAAAATGGAAAATTATTTTTCATTATCAAAAAGAAACCTAAAATCGCTGAATGGCCGGCTTCGCCGCTGAAAGACATTGTAATCTGTCTGGACCCGGGCCATACGCCGGAAACCGGTTCCATCGGACCTTCTGGAATATTGGAAAAAGATATCAATTTTGCCTATTGTGAAGAGTTAAAAGCAGCGCTGGAAAAACAGGGAGCTGTGGTCGTTTTTACTCATGAAAAATATAATGGACTCGAAGCATATCTTCGCCCTAAAATAGCTTTATTCTTGCAAGCTGATATTTTGTTGAGCCTGCATTTTAATGCGCTGCCTGACGGCCTCGATCCCTTTAAACCGCGCGGCATTGCCACTTATTACAATCAGCGCCACAGTTACCTGCTGGCACATTTGCTTCAACAAAATTTATTGGAAAAAACAAAGGCTAACAACTTTGGCTTATTTCACTCGACGCTGGTCATCTGCCGCATACCGCAGATGATCTCGGCATTAATAGAGCCTGGCTTTCTAACCATTCCTGAAGAAGAGATGCTCATTACTTCCGAGGCTTACCGACAACAGGTCGTTGATGCGATTGTTAATTCATTAAATCAATTTCTAACTGAAAGCAATAAATAGTGAATCAAATTAATCCAAAAAATTTTAGCTACTGCCCGGTTTGCGGGAATGAGCTAACAGAAAAATTTATCAAAGAAGAACAACATCGCCGATTGGTTTGTTGCGTCTGCGGCTTTATCTTTTACATAAATCCAGTTCCCGCTGTGGCAACAATTTTATTCCGCCAGAATAAAATTCTCTTGGTCAAACGAAAATTTGCACCTCGAAAAGATGCCTGGACCTTGCCAGCCGGTTTTATGGAATATGATGAAACTGCTGAACAGGCTGCCCTTCGCGAAACAAAAGAAGAGACCAATCTGGACATTGAAGTTGGTGAAATTTTTTCGGTTCTTCCTGGCTTCGATGACTCGCGCGTCCATGTGCTTTTAATCGTATATCGTGCCAAAATTATCGGTGGCGAGGCAAGACCTGGTGATGATGCTGCCGAAATTCGTTTTTTTTCATTGGATGAGATGCCGGAAAATATTGCCTTTGCCGCTCATCGCCAGGTGTTGCAGAAATTAATCAATCAGCCGCTACAAAATTAAAGCAATGAAAATTCATCAGCGACATAGCTGGAATGTTGACCTGCAAGCTGCTAAAGAAATTCAAATGGCATTCAAAAATCAGATTGAAATTAAGCCAATTCAACAGCCAATTCAGTTTATTGCTGGCGCTGATGTTGCCTATTCCAGAAAATTGAATCTTGGCTTTTCAGTAATCTCTATCTTCAATTATCCAAAGATGCAACTTATTGAACAACAGTATTATACATTGCCGGTAAATTTTCCATATGTGCCCGGCTATTTGACATTTCGTGAAGCGCCGGTTTTGCTGAAGGCTTTCGAGAAAATTAACATAATCCCAGATTTGGTGCTGGTTGATGGGCAAGGAATCGCTCATCCGCGGCAATTCGGAATTGCCTCGCATCTAGGATTATTTCTTAATTTGCCAACTATTGGTTGTGCGAAAAGCCGGTTGGTCGGCAATTTTAATATGCCGGCATTTGAAAAAGGGAGTCAGTCAGATTTAATTTTTGAGGGTAAGATCATCGGCAAAGTCGTGCGGACGCGAACAAACATCAAACCCGTGTTTGTTTCTCCTGGCCATAAAATCGCTCTCAATCAATCGGTGGAATGGATTTTGAAGACCTGCCTTTCCTTCCGCATTCCCGAACCCATTCGCCAAAGCCATATTGCTGTCAATAAATTGAGGTCGGATTTGGAAATGGCGAGTAGTGAAGCTATTTTAAAAATTTCACTTTGAAATTAATGTTGCTCCTCTCCCTTTCTTTTTTGAAAATTACATAAAGCAACCAAGGACATCATTTCAATTTTAACATAAGGGTTGTTTGAAACATGGCGAAGCTCAAAAACCGCTGAAGCGGTTATTTTTACCTGCGGCAAATTGCTGTCACCCCGCTGAAGCGAAGTGCTCCTACGAGTATTAAACTGCACTTGAAACAGCACACCGCTTCAGCGGGGTGAAAAATAAATAAAACGACAAATTAA
>CAZNDR010000549.1:0-3238 GCA_964571835.1 uncultured Cytophagia bacterium
CCTTTTTATTTCGGCTCAATTTTGGATATAATATAGTTAGTCCCATGTTTTTATTGATTTATTCTGTGATTGTTGATCCTCGGTAATAATGTGATTTGCCAGGCATGGCAAAAATTATGTTCAAAGCCGAATCATTGTTTCATTACTGAACAAAGATCAAGACAAATTTTGAAAGCTGCGGGAGGCTTTTTTTTTGATTGCCATCAATTTAAAAATGAGTACTCAAAAATAACTTGCCTAAAATCACATTTGCCAAAATAAATGTCGCTTGATTATGTCGCTTCACTTTCTGAGCATATGATGAGATTACAAATATGCAGTTCAGAGGAAAAAGAAAGGCAATCTATTGAGTAAAATTGCCTTTGTTAAATAAAATAGGATATGGGCGAGAAAGAGAGGACCGCTGTATTATTAATCAAGTTAGCACGTTTTTTTCTCGTGAATTAGTGAAATAAAACTTCGGCTGGAATTAATTGTTTGTCGAAGCCGGGTCCTTTCCAGCCAACTTCCAAAAAGTCACCACCAGTTTTTTCAAAGAAATTAACTTTAATTGGGTGCAAACCGGCTTTTAATGCCACGTCGCCTTGTTGTTCATAGGCACCATGTAGCCCGTCGTTATCGACCACCATTTTTTCGCCAATGAATAGCTGACTGCCATCATCCGATTTGGTGAAAAAAGTATAAACGCCGTCCTTAGGAATTTTGATAAATCCAGTGAAGCGGAAACCAAAATATTCTTCATTTTCTCTGGGTGAATATTCAAATAATGAAATGACATCAGTTTTTTTGGCGGTCATTTTCTCGAAGTCCGGCACAAAGTCCCAATCACCTTCGAAATAGGCATATTTAATGCCGGGTTTTGCTTTTTGGATTTGTAGTGCTGGCGTGCCAACCACTTTAGTGAAAGTCCTCTGCTGACAGCCGCTGACCGCCTTTCCATCTCTGAAATGGCGCGCTGAGACCACGGCGGTTCGATTCAATCGAATGATACCTGTCGCCAGCGGTGAATCAACTGTCGGCGTTGATCCGTCAAGCGTGTAGCGCATTTCGACATTGTCTCGATCGGCGACCAGCTCCACGTCGATTTCATCAATGAACATATCATTTTCTGCTTTGATTTGCGGCGGCTCTGCTATATCAGGCGTGCCAAAAATATCTAGAACCACTACTGAATTTATTGAATCAGGCGCTTGTGCTGGCAGAGAAATTTGCAGGGCATCTTCTTTGCGCTCGACAGCCAGATCACTTCTCTTTTCATCCGCCAATAAATAGGCCTGTTTTGCCTCATTAAAAATTCCCGGTACAGTCAGCACACTATGTTGCGGCCAGTCAAAAACATGCAAATAGAGCCGGGTAATCCCATTATCCAACTCCTTTTGCGTACATCTACCCCATGAAAGTTGTTTGAACGGGCTGGCTTTTGTACCATAGATTGATTCATTATGAATCTTCATCCATCTGCCGATTTCCCGCAGCCGGTCGATACTTTCCTGGGGAAATAATCCCTCAGCCGTTGGTCCAATATTCAACAAAAAATTTCCACCTTTCGAGGCGATGTCGGCTAACTTTTGTAGCAAATCTTTTGTTGATTTAAAATTTTTATCATATTTATTATATCCCCAATGGTCGTTCATGGTCATGCAGGTTTCCCAATCGACACCGGGCAAGCCAGTCGACGGGATTTCCTGTTCTGGCGTGCCGAAATCACCACCATAGCTTTTATCAACTGTCATCCCTGCCATGCCAGAGCGTCCCTTATCCACTCGATTATTGACAATCACCTCAGGTCGAATTTCCCGACAAAATTGATACAGAGCCAACCCGTATTCATGGTTCCAGGTGTTTTCCCATTCGCCATCAAACCACATCACGCCAATAGGGCCATAGTTGGTCAGCAGCTCCCGCACCTGATTTTTCAAATGTTGCACAAACCGATTGAAATCCGCTCCTTCAGCAGGCCGATTTTCCCAATCACGGCGCGGCAGATAATCTGGGTGGTGCCAGTCCATGATGGAATGATACCAGCACATTTTCAATCCCTGTTCTCTGCAGGCATCGGACAGCTCTTTCATAATATCTCGTTTGAAAGGCGTGGACATCACATCATAATCGGTGTATTTCGAATCGAACAAGCAGAAGCCATCATGATGTTTGGAGGTGATTACCATATATTTCATGCCAGCATCTTTGGCCAGACGCACCCAATCAGCAGCATTGAACTTAACCGGATTAAATTGACTGACAAATTTATCATAAACTTCAAGGGGAATACGGGCGGTATGCCGAATCCATTCCGCATGACCTTTGCCGTTTTCCCACTCGCCAGCAGGAACGGCATAAAGTCCCCAGTGAATAAACATGCCAAAACGAGCCTCACGCCACCACGTCATTCTTTCGGAATCGGTTAGCGCTGCTTTCCGTTTGCTGCAAAAAGTTGTGGCGAAAAGAAAGATAAAGAAAACAGCCAGGAATATTTTTAGCAAGCGAAGGCTTTTTATTGCCAGAATTTTTTGCATGACTTCTCCTTATTGAAAAATTATTCAGCCTTTCAATTTAGTTAGGTCAGTGTCCTATTTGCGACAAATCCAATCTACAACTATTTTTTCCCACCATGTGGTTGGCGACAAAGCAATTTCCGCCTCACCTGTTTGCCGATGATAATTACGAGGGCAGCAAAAGCTTATATATTTCGCCAGCTTCCCGCCGCTTTTTTGTTTACTTTTTAATCGAAGACAGCTAAGCCGGATATTTGCCGATGATGTAGTCTTTTAGATAACGGTTTTCCACAGCTACACCTTCGTGTTCAGCCAACTGCGCTTTGACGATATCACCAATGGAAATTATCCCGACTAATTGATGTTCATCAACAACTGGCAGGTGGCGGATCCGATTTTCAGTCATGATTATCTGAACATAAGCGATATCGTCATCCGGATTACCAATGATGATTTTCTTGGTCATAATCTCTTTCACTGGCGTAGCTTTCAGTTTGTCACAATTCTTTAACGTTGCCATTAATGCATCTCTGGCGGCTAAAATGCCGACTATGCCACCCTTTTCATCCACTACCAATAACGATCCAACTTTATTGGCAGCAAAGGTTGCTAACGCATCATGTACGGTTTTGTGCTCGACAATGGTAACTACTGCTGAACCTTTTTTAGCTAAAATATCTTTAATCTTCATAATACCGACTCCTTGAATTTTTAATGGTAACAATATGAACACAGCTTAGCAA
>CAZNDR010000550.1:0-3228 GCA_964571835.1 uncultured Cytophagia bacterium
ATCTTATAGTTTGAATCCATGTTACCCTCTGGTCGATCAAAAACCATAAAGGTATAAATGGAAATAAGAAGATGATGGTTGGGATGGTCAACATAAGCAAGCCCAGTAAAAATCCCATTAATAGCAATTGTCGCCAACTTTTTTGCCAGGGATTTTTCATTAATTTGACACCTATCAAGATAAAAATAATCATCAACAGCGTAAAGATTATCACCGGATAAAAAGCTCCCGCGGTATAAATAAACAGCGGATGGATCGCCATGATTATTGATGCCAAAAGACCCACTCTTGCGTTGAATATTTCTTTGCTTAGCAGAAAAACAATAAAACAGATGGCTGTTCCCAGCAAAGCCTGCGCGAGCCGAATGACCATTATGTTAGGTCCGAAAAGCCAATATAATGCCCCCATAAAAAAGGGGTAAAATGGCGCCCAAGATTTTGTACTATAGGGATTAAAACTTGAATAAAATCCATCACCGTTAGCAAGATTCGTGGCGAGTGAATGATAATTTTTTTCATCGTACCAGACAAGTTGATTACTCAGGGTTAGAATATAACCAAATCGAATAAGCAATGTTATGAGCAAAATAAAATAAAGATATTTCTTTACATTACGGTCTTGAATTCTATCCAAAAAGCTAAATTGCATGAATCACGCCCTCAGATCAGTTTCGTGAAATTAAAAAAATCCCTAACAGGATGGCTAAAACGCCAAACCACCGGATTAGCGGTACCGACTCCTTAAAGATGAGAGCGGCTGCTATAACGCCAAAAACATAGCTCATACTTATCATGGGATATAAAACAGAAAATTCCACCTTTTTCAGTAAGGTCAGCCAAAAAAGACCGCTAATGGCAATGGCTAAAAGCGAAATGAATATTTCCAGCGAAAAGAGATTCTTCAAAAAATTAGCATTGAGCGGCCAGACAGTTATTTTTCGATGCATCAGCCAAAGTTTAAGGACGATCTGGTTGACCACCAATAAACCGGTGGCAATTGCCACAAAGAGAATATCAATAATTTTCATTTTTTAAGACTTTCTAATCTGTTCTCTATGATGGCATTTGAGCTAATCAATTCCTGAATTTGATCTGACATTCGGCTTATTTTAGTGGTCAGGTGAAAAACATAGATCAATAAAAATCCGATTAATGCAATATAAATAATATGCCGAGCATCAATAATACCAATAACCGAATAGGTCAGCCACTGATAAAATCCCTCAAAAGCCGGAATGGATATGAGAAAAAGTGATATGCCAATCCACAATACAGCAAAAGCAGGAGGGAAACTGTTTCGCTTTATAAATCTCAAAATAAAAAGAAAAAAAATGAAACCAATGATAAAGGCTAATATTTTTATTTTTATTCCCATGTAACTTTTCACCTTTGCGCTAATTTTTTAATTTGATCTTTTTGTAGTACACAACCGACGATATTAATGAGACCTTTCAGGGTAAAGGAAATAGAATTCAAAACATTAAATTCGGAGCGCCCATCAGCTCTCTCTCTCATTTTTACCGGGACTTCTTTAATTCTGGCGCCGCTGTAATAACTAAGCAACAGCAGTTGACTAGGATCATAGAGCTCATGCCGATAATATTTTACAAAAAATTCAATCGTCCTTCTATTGTAAGCGCGAAATCCCGACGTGACATCGCTAATCGTCTGTCCAGTAAGTTTTGAATCAGCGTACGAAAACAGCCGAATACCTAATCTCCTTAAAAAGGTCGACTGGAATCCCTCGCCATCAATAAATCGTGAGCCCATCACATAATCTGCTTCACCAATTTTTATTGGCTCAATAAGTTTTGGTAATTCTGCAGCGATATGCTGACCGTCTCCATCAAATTGGCATAAAATGTCATAGTCATTTTTGTAGGCATAAATCTGGTAGGTCATCACCGTACCTGCTGAACTGCCACTGTTCACACAATGAGAGATGACATTTACGTTCAGTTCTTTGCAAACTTGAATGGTATTGTCAAACGAACCATTATCAACAACAACTATGTCAAAACCAAAATTATGATCCATCAAATCTTGTATAGTATGTTCTATGTTTTTCGCTTCGTTAAAAGCAGGAATTGCCACCAAAATTTTCATCACTTCGCCCGATATTTTAGTAATCTATTCTTGTAAATTTCAACCTTTTGAGGATTAGCCTTCTCCCAGGCATGACAGATTTTTTCATAAATTTCTCTATTATGCACTTTTTTCCCAATATAAAAATTTCTTTCTCTATTTTTAGCAAAGCTTTTCTTATACAGATAGATGCCATCATAAGGCTTTTGCCAGCCGCCCATGCTATAGCACTCCAATCCAATCTCTTTTAATGTCATCAGCAAGGTATCTTTGAGAAGCGCATTTGGATTAAAACGATAGTACTCTACCAATGTTCCTCCTAAAAAGCCATAAGCATTTTTTCCATCAAAAATAGCCACTTCACAAGAAACCGGCTTGTTGTCTCTACAAGCAAAGAAAAAAATTGCATTGTTTGATAATAACCGAGATAAGTTTTCCAGAAAATGCTTATCAAACAAAAAGAATTCATCGGCATCATTTCTTAACATGGTTTTGGCGTATATTTCAGCAAAAGCATTAAGCCAAAAATCATCAATTTCGTTTGCCCAAAAAAATCGCACTGTTATATTGCTTCGCAAGGCTTTGTTGATAGCTTTTCTGGCTCGCTGTTCATAACTTTTTTCTCTGATTTCTGCGATTGACTGCCTCAAATCGACAGCAATATTTTTATTAACTTCGACAATCTCTAAATAGCTTGAAAAACGATGATTCTCCAACAATGGATTAAAGCGCGTAAACTCGGCAATAATATTCTGTGTTTGACAAAATCCTAAAAAAGCCGAGGTGAAGTCATTAATAAAATCTGGATTTTCAGTCGATGACAGCCATCCATTATATCCATACGCGCCTTGAATATCAAAGTATTCGGTTTTGAGTGGCACTAAGGCTAATTTCTGGATAGAGTTTTTTAAGAAAGGATACAGCGCTAGGTGATCATTTTTTGTAAACACAAAGCACTGCGCTTTCCCCTCATCCCGCTTCTCAAAAAGCTCATAATATTCTGGCATAAAATGGATGACCTGCAGATGTGGTGGAAATTTTTTCAAATATCCGCACCATCTTTTCTTTTGAGTCAGATCCAGCACCTCCTCACTCATTTTGCCCACCCTTCATCGTGAACTCCGAATTTAAAATTGACATCAC
>CAZNDR010000551.1:0-3217 GCA_964571835.1 uncultured Cytophagia bacterium
ATTGAATAGCTCCGTTCTTTAGAACGGCGATCTGTTAATTTCCCCACCAATTCTTTAGGCTTTAGCCCTTCATTTCATTTGATTTTTTTTCAACTGGTCATTCATATTTATAGATAATCAGTGAACAGCAATCTAATCGATGAATCAAACAATTAATTATTGAATTTTCAATCAACAGGAAAATAGATGAACAAATTACCTGCAGCGATAGTGCGGCAAGTTCCGGAGTCAATTTTAGCGGCCGGTTTTCAGATCTATTTGCGGGGAAATTATCAATTTTTTGACTTCGTGCGTGATACCTATACTGCTCAATTCAATGACAAAAAAGGAAAATATTGGGCAACTATCCGCAAGGATCAGGCAAAAAGTGGATTTAAGCTGCTTTGCTCTTGCTCCACTTTTATGCGCCAGATGACTTGCCCCCACGTGGCAGCTTTATATTTTATCGCCTATTCCAATAATGGAGAGGCTGGGGAGATAGATAGTACGCTATCAAAATCTTATGATAATTGCTTGTGGGCAGCGCTGGCAAAACTTTACTTTGAACATTATGGCGAAAAAAAATTAGTCATTAATGCGGCACTACCTTCGGGCGAAGAGGCAGTCCAAATATGGTTGTCGGCTGAAACGCTAGAAAAACAACCGATTTTTGATTTTGTCGTGCCGGGAGTCTACGCCCGACGACTGCTGCAAAAATATCGCTATCGCTTTTTCAAAACTATCAAAGAAGAAAATTTGCCGTGGCACAGTTTCGAAGAGGACCTCGCCTTTATCAATCCCGATAAAACCGATCTGGAAATCAGAATGAACGAATCCGGATTTAAGTCCTGGCTGCAAAAGTTCGAGGAGAGCTATTGGTCCGATTTTAGCAAAGCCTGGTTTTTGGGATTTCATCACAAACCATATTCGGTTGAATTCTCTGAGGTGCAGCAAAGCCTAAAAATTTATTCTGCCGACGAGCATTTCAATTTTTACATACCAAAACCGCAGGTTGCTTCCATCTTGATAAAATTAGCACAGAACGAAGCCATACGAAAAGCTTTATATATAACGGATAAAAAGGTAGTGCTCAACTATGCTCTTGAAATAACCGCTGAACATGACCTCTCGATTCGACCGGTTTTGGAAATGCCAGATGGGGAAGAGGCAATTTTTGTAAAAAATTCTCAGCTTTGCCCAGTGCTTTTTGGCAAATTTATCTATCTGAAAAATCGCGGCTTTTTTGCCTTTGAACGAAAAGTCAAATATTATGACAGTGCACTATTCAATCTCGATGAGGTAACTGTGCCCAATGCCAAAATTCCTAGCATCATCCGGGAAAACAGAAAATATATCGACGCCGGTGATTTTTATAAAATCAGCCCCTCTCTGACGAAACGAGAATTTGCCGATAAAGTAAAAAGCGTCGATGTTTTTGTGGATGAGATCGTGGACGACTGGATGTATCTGTCGGTCAAGTACCGCATCGGCAATGAAACAGTTTCTCTTTACGAGATTTATTGTGCGCTGCGCGATGGCAAAAGATTTGTGATTGGAAAAAATTTTTGGATCGACCTCAATCAGGTTGATTTCAATTGGATTCGAGCCATGATCAACGACCAGTCGCTGGTGATCGATGGCGCCGAAGCAGCGGGCAGAAATGTCAAGCTGAACAAAATGAATTTTATTAAGCTGCATGCCCATCTGCCCTTGAAAAGCAAAATTGATAGCCGCAGCGATTTGGAAAAAATTGTTACCAAGCTGACGAATTTTAAGCCCATCTCAACAGCGCCTTCGTTAGCAAAATGCTTTTATACATTGCGCGACTATCAGCAGACTGGTTATGAATGGCTGTGGTTTTTGTACGAAAACAATTTATCTGGTCTGCTGTGCGATGATATGGGTCTGGGAAAAACCTATCAGTCGCTGGCGCTCATCGATGCTATTACTTTTTCCACCACTAAGCCGCTTAAATTTTTAGTCGTTTGTCCCACCTCGGTGCTGCCTCATTGGCAAGAAAAGCTGGGTCAATTGAAAAAGAAGGTCAAACTTCATCTTTACTACGGCAGCGATCGCCAGCTAAAATCGTTGGCGAAAGAGAAGCGTTCGGTGATTCTGACTTCGTATGGCATTCTACGAAACGATTTGTTGGAGTTGGCAAAAATCGACTTCGAGCTGGCGATTTTCGATGAAATTCAGACGGCAAAAAATAAATCCAGTCTGACCAACGCAGCATTGAACCAATTAAAAAGCCGCATTCGTCTCGGTTTGACTGGCACTCCCATTGAAAATACGTTAGCGGAATTAAAAGCGTTGTTTGATATTGTGCTGCCTGAATATCTAGGCAATGA
Source organism: uncultured Cytophagia bacterium (assembly GCA_964571835.1). Lineage (GTDB taxonomy): Bacteria > Zhuqueibacterota > Zhuqueibacteria > Thermofontimicrobiales > Thermofontimicrobiaceae > CAZNDR01. The sequence goes on from CAZNDR010000551.1 coordinate 2,331, forward strand.
TTTTGGTTTTCGGAAAAACTATATTGTTCCAATTGAGCGGCGAGATAACAAATTAAAGCTCGAAGAGCTTCATCACCTTGTGCGGCCGTTTATGTTACGACGCACTAAAAACCAGGTGCTGCTGGAGTTGCCTCCTAAAACCGAAGAAATCCGAAAATGTGAATTGAGCCCAATTCAGGTGAAAAAATATGAGGAGATTTTGAATACGCGGGCCAAGATGCTGCTGGCACAATTATACCGCCCAAAGGACGAAATCCCTTATATTCATATTTTTGCCGTTTTGAATCTGTTGAAGCAGGTGTGCAATCACCCGGCGCAGATGGAAGAAGGTGAGTTGGATTATAAAAAATATGAATCTGGCAAATGGGACCTGTTCTGTGAGCTATTGGAAGAAAGTCTAAATAGCGGCTTTAAAGTGGTTGTCTTCAGCCACTATTTGAACATGCTGGCTCTGATCGAATCCTACCTAAAAGACAATAATATTGAATTCGCTACCATCAAAGGCGCTACTCAGAATCGCAAAGAGATGCTCGACCGTTTTAACCACGATCCTGCCTGCAAAGTGTTCACTGGTAGCCTGCGAGCTGCTGGCTTGGGAGTCGATCTGATTGGCGGTTCAGTGGTCATCCATTACGACCGCTGGTGGAATGCGGCAAGAGAAGATCAGGCTACTGACCGGGTCCACCGTCTCGGACAGACTCGCGGTGTGCAGGTTTTCAAACTGGTCACTGAAGGGACACTGGAAGAAAAAATCGACCGCATGATCAACAAAAAGAAAATGTTGATGACAGAATTGGTCCGTGAAGATGAAGCAAACATCGTGAAGCAATTTACGCGCGACGAGCTGATTGAGTTGTTGACGTTTCAGAATTAAATTTTGTCAGGCA
>CAZNDR010000552.1:0-3210 GCA_964571835.1 uncultured Cytophagia bacterium
TTTTACCTTTGATCCAAGCTTGGCTGAAACTCTTTTTCAAAAAAATATCAGAATGGTTTATCAAACAATATCATGTGATTCCCAAACAGATAAGCCATTTATTTTTTCTTTTTATTGTTTTTATGATGTTATTTATTTCTGGCAGACGACTATTAACGCCCAAATCCTTCGGTGAACTTGGCTATTATCGCGCCCAAGCGGTAGTGTCGAACCAACAAGATAGCCTTCGTTATGCAGGGGCTTTTGTTTGTGTCGAATGTCATGAAGAGGTGGTGGCAGTCAAAAATAAATACCTGCACAAAAATTTATCTTGTGAGACCTGCCATGGCCCGGCTTATGCTCACAGCCAGGAGCCTGACGTCAATGGAGTAACTGCTCCACGACAGCGCAGTGACTGTTTGCTTTGCCACAGCTACAATCCATCTCGTCCCACTGGCTTTCCACAAGTTGATCCATTGACTCATAATCCATTAAAGTCATGCTCGACCTGTCACCATGCCCATGCGCCGGAGCCGCCACATGCGCCTGAAGACTGCGGCGCTTGTCACGCTGATATCGCCCGAACCAAAGCCATCTCTCATCACCAATCATTAGCTTGCAGCAGGTGTCATCAGTGCGATGAGGAGCACAAAATAGACCCAGGATTAACAGCACCGACCATACCGGACAGCAGAGAATTTTGCGGTGAATGTCATGCCGCTGAGGTTCAAACAGCTCAAGAAATAGCCAAAATAGATATGGCAACTCATGGCGAAAAATATACTTGTTGGCAATGCCATTATCCACATTATCCGGAGGCTTATAAATGAAACAAACAAATAGAAAACAAAAGCGCAGGGAATTTTTGAAAGTAGTAGCCACCGCACTGCCATTAGCAGCCTTAGCGCCCATCAATATTCTTCGGGCGAACGATATGGCTGAGAAATATGATCCATCAAAACATAATTACGGCATGGGTATCGATATTAACAAATGTATCGGCTGCGGCCGGTGTGTAAATGCCTGTAAAATTGAAAACAAAGTACCCAAACAGCCGTTTTATTTTCGCACCTGGATTGAAAGATACGTTATTCCGATGGAAGGCGAGACGCTGGTCGATAGTCCCAATGGCGGCATGAATGGCTTTGATAAATTAGCCATCGAGGAGGCAAAAATTCAACGCTCGTTTTTTGTGCCCAAATTGTGCAACCATTGTGAAAATCCGCCCTGTGTGCAAGTGTGCCCAGTGGGAGCCACTTTTATTTCTCAAGATGGTGTCGTGTTGATGGATTCACAATATTGCATCGGCTGCCGCTATTGTATCCAAGCTTGTCCTTATGGCGCACGCTTTCTTAATCCGCTCACCAAGACGGCCGACAAATGCAATTTTTGTTATCATCGAATCACCAAAGGATTATTGCCAGCCTGCGTTGAAGTCTGTCCAACACAGGCTCGAGTGTTTGGCGAGATTTCCCACAAACCAACGCCACTGGCTCGCTTTCGTCGGTTCAACGAAATCCATGTGCTCAAGCCCGGCTTAAATACCGCGCCCAAAGTTTTTTATGCCCATTTAGACGGGGAGGTCAGATAAGGTGGAAAAAATATTCGAGCAATTATCACATGCCCTGCAGCATGTCACTGGTTTTATTTATCCCAATGAAGTTGAGCTTCACTGGAATATTTTGATTGTTCTCTACCCTTACATTACCGGTCTGGTTGCTGGCGCTTTTATTTTAGCCTCACTGGAACGGGTATTTAATGTCAAAGAGGTGCAGCCGACTTACCGTCTATCTTTGCTGACCGCTCTCGCTTTTTTATTGATTGCACCAATTCCATTACAAGCGCATTTAGGCCATCCTGAGCGCGGACTGGAGATGTTTCTTACTCCCCATCTGCAATCAGCTATGGCCATGTTCGGCTTTGTCTATTTGTGGTATCTCATGGCCGTGCTCTTGTTGGAAATTTGGCTGGATTTTCGAGAGGACATCGTCAGATGGTCCCTGCAAAAAACTGGCATGTCGAAATTAATTTATAAAATACTCACACTGGGCGTGACCGATCTGTCTGAAAAATCAATTAACTTTGATCGCCAAGTCGGCAAGATTATTACTATCATCGGTATTCCCTCAGCTTTTCTGTTGCATGGCTATGTCGGATTTATCTTTGGCTCCGTGAAAGCCAATCCCTGGTGGAGCAGTGTTTTGATGCCGATTGTTTTTTTATTTTCCGCTATCGTATCCGGCATAGCGATGATGATTATTATTTATATGATAAGCAGCCTGCTGCGCTCCAAAAAGATTGACATGGCTTGTATGGATAAGTTAGCCTCCTATTTGCTTTATATGATGATCATCGACTTTTCTTTAGAAGCGCTTGATTTTATCCAAAGACTTTATGAAGCTGAAGAATCGATCAAAATTTTATCTCAAATGATCGAAAGCAAATTATTCATCAGCTTGGTGGTGACTCAAGTAATTTTAGGAACTTTAATTCCCATTGGTTCCATCGTATTTACCAAACTGCTACGCTTTCCGGATGAATTGCGACGGCTGATTTATTTTATAGCCGCGATTTTGGTGCAGATCGGAATTTTTAGTATTCGCTGGAACGTAGTCATTGGCGGACAACTTTTTTCCAAAAGTCTTCGTGGGCTTACGGTCTACAAAATGGAGTTGCTCGGCATTGAAGGCTTACTGGTGGCTGGGATCATCCTGCTGCTGCCGTTTGTCATTTTGTATCTTTTAGTTAAGATATTGCCACCCTGGCAAAAAAATGAAGTCTCAATAGAAACGACGTAAAACGGGCTATCAAAAAGGAAAAAAATTAGGCTATGGAAATTGATGAGAATGATCCGATCCTGAATATCGGACTGGCAGCCAAAAAATTAAATATCGCCGTGCCAACGATGCGCATGTACGAAAAAGCTGGGCTGATAATCCCCTATCGTAATGAGACAGGAAGAAGGTATTATTCATTTTCCGATTTGAAACGAATCAGCTTTATTAGAAAGCTGATTAAAAAAGAGAGTATGAATTTAGCTGGCATCCGGCGGTTGATGGCGCTGCTGCCTTGTTGGAAATTAAAACCCTGTTCCGCGACAGCTAAACTTAATTGCCCGGCCTATCACGACTGCCGAACTATTTGCTGGCTGTCTCCGAACACTGCCTGCCACGAATCCAGCCGATCGTGCCGAGAATGTCCTGTTTACCGGCAAAGTTGCGACAGCACGGA
>CAZNDR010000553.1:0-3207 GCA_964571835.1 uncultured Cytophagia bacterium
CTGAAGAAGATATGGTTATCACCATTTCTCATAACGGCTTTATAAAAAGATTTCCAGTATCTGGCTTCCGTCGGCAGTCACGAGGCGGTACCGGTTCAGCCGGGGCAGCGACCAGAGAAGAAGATTTTATTGAGCACTTGTTCATCGCCTCGACCCACAATTATATTTTGATTTTTACTGATAAAGGAAAATGCTATTGGCTGAAAGTACATGAGATTCCGCAAGCAGGAAAAGGATCAAAAGGACGATCGATTGTTAATTTGATACAAATTGAAAAGGACGAAAAAATAGCTGCTTTTGTTAATGTTAAAGAATTTGATGAGACGCATTACGTTGTTATGGCAACTCTGAACGGTATAATTAAAAAAACATTGCTTTCAGCTTACAGCAATCCAAGAAAGGCAGGTATCAATGCGATAACAATCCGCGAAGGCGATGATTTAATTACTGCCAAGCTGACCGATGGCAATCAAGAGATTGTTTTAGCAACCTATCAAGGCAAAGCAATTCGTTTCCATGAATCCGACGTGAGAGACATGGGAAGGCAGGCGTCGGGTGTGACTGGTATTTCGCTGGTCAAGGATGACCAAGTAGTGGCTATGGTAACGGTGCGGCAAGATTCAACTTTATTAGTAGTAACTGAAAAAGGTTACGGAAAACGAACGCCAATTTCAGAATATCGAATTACCCGACGAAGTGGTAAGGGAATCGTAACCATTCGCACCACAGAAAAAACCGGTCGCATGATTACCATGAAAGAGGTTAGCGACGATGATGATGTAATGATTATAACCACTCAAGGAAAAGTAATTCGACAAGCGGTGAAACACATTCGCAAGATGGGACGGGCGACGCAAGGTATTCGTCTTATCCGTTTGGGAAACGATGACAAAATTGGCGATGTGGCCCGTATCGTGAAAGAAAATAATTCTTAATGCGCTTGGTTAACAACTCGGAAAAAACAGTTATAAGGACTTTCAACTTTTTATTATCAGCCAATCCTTCCAAAGAGGGACTAAGAAAGGAAAATTAGGTTTTTAATCATTATTTTAAAAAGCGATGAGTTAATTCATATAAAATTTTTTCGCATTGCATGAGGTGAAAAATGAGACCAAAAGCAAACAATTTGACAAAATCATTGGGCGTAGTCGTCTTATTATTTATTACCTTTGGAGTACTCTTTTCTATTGCCAAAGCCCTTGATGACTCAACAAAAAAAGATAAAAAGGGTATGCTCAAATATAAAGACGGACAGGTTCGAAAAAAAGAAATTACCAGCGAAGACTGGCAACCAGCAGAAGTGAATTCAACTGTGTTAAGTGGCGATAGAGTAAGAACATATCAGCGATCCAGAGCTGAGTTAGAATTGATGGAATTGGATTTAATTCGAATGGCGCCAGAAACCATTATTGATGTGGTGAAGCTTTATGAGGAAACCAAAAACAAAGAAACCGAAACAAAGATAGCTTTACAAAAGGGCGACCTTTGGGCGAAAATAAAAGAGAAAGACAAAACCACAAAGTTTGATATTTCTGCACCGGTTGCAGTGGCAGCCATAACTGGTACCATATTGCGAATGGGCGTGACTGCTGATTCTTCTACTCAGCTTAAAGTGTACCACGGCGAGGTCAAGATTACCAATGCCCCTGAAAAAACAGACCTGACTCCCAAATTAATTAAGCCGTATGAAGTGCCAGGTCCCTACCAGGTGCCGGGGCCCCATGAAGTATCAATGGAGGAGTGGGTGTACATTGTCCGCGATATGCAAAAAATTATTCTGGATAAGCAAGGAAGAGTTATGCAGGTTAGTGGTTTCAATGCCAGCGATAAAAATGAACAATCGGCGTGGGTAAAATGGAATCGGCAGCGAGATAAGCTTCAAGAATAGCTCTTATTTTTGATGGTGAGGTTGGAGTTAGGGGGGAGGCAATTTTCAAAAGTCAAATCCTGCTGAAAAATACAGGACTCTTCTGCCCTTGATTAATCGACCAATAGAAAAAGATAGAGGCCCAATCGGAGTATAAAGCGATAATGATGTGCCCACGCCATGAATAAAATCGGTGGGATTGATATCCACCGAATTTTTCCAGCTATTGCCGATATTATATCTTATGCTGCAATAAACCTGCACCGGAAAGCCAAAAGGAAATTCGTAACGATATTCCAAACTGGCAACTGCCACGTGTCTTCCGATGCTTTCATTTTCTCTCAGACCGAAGAACGAATTTTGTCCGCCTAATCGAAACTGTTCAATGAAGGGAGTGGTCAAATCTGAAGTGCCCCAGAAAAATTTAGGATGAAAAGTATTTCGTCTGAGAAAGGTAGTGTAAAATTCAAACGAAGTAAAAAGTTTGAAAAAAGAGGTCTGGCTGTTAAGAAAAGTTGAAGAGGATAGTTTATAGGAAAATTGATAATATTTACCGGTACGAGCAAACGGAAATTTGTCCTGCGTATCCACTATTGATTGCAGCTCGATAGTTTTAATATCATAGTTACCGATGGGATAACCTATTCCCGAGATAGCCTTCAAATTCACTTCTTTAACTGCAGCTATGATTGATAATATACCCAGCCGCTCAATTTGTCGCCCTAGCGAGAGAGAAAAGCCATATTCTTGCTGCTGATATTCACCAACTTTGTCTGCTTCGGCATAATAATAATTCCTATGTTGCTGGTGATTCATTTCCACGGCGCTGGTCAAAAACGTTTTAAAAATTCGATCTGATCGAAAATTAAATTTTAATACCTTGTCACGATTGCCATACTGTCCGTGCAAGGTAAAAGTGTTAGCAAGGCCAAGGAAATTTTCATCTGCCAATTCTACCATAGTTTTATTTTGCCGTTCCAGATCATAATGATAGCTGAAGCGAACGCAGTTAAAGGCTTTTTCATCGACTTTGATTTTGACAATATTGTGTTGGCTCTTTGGGGACAATTCATAAGATACAGTTTTAAAAAGATTGGTGCTGTAAATGTTATTGACACCCTTATCGGCTTCATTAATGTTGAAAATTGTACCTGGCTTCAGAGGAAACTCTCGTAATATCACATAATTTTTAGTTTTGCGATTGCCTTCAATAATAATGGAAGAAATGATCCCTTCATTTAACTTTATGATCAGCGTATCTTGATCGAGATTTATGCTTTGAATATTAATCAGAGCATAGCCATCATTTTTGTATTGGGCAATAATTTTGGAAATATCAT
>CAZNDR010000554.1:0-3204 GCA_964571835.1 uncultured Cytophagia bacterium
TCCCTATATTTCAAAACCCAATGAAGTAAAAATAATAACTGTAATATTAGAAAAATAAACGGAAAATAAAAAATGGAAATCACCTTTGATAAAGAAGTCGATGTAGCATACATAAAAATAAATGACAACAAAATTGTCCGCGATGTTAGTATTAACGATTACTGCATCGCTAATTTAGATGCTGAAAATAATCTTGTGGGAATTGAATTTCTTTTTGCCAGTCAGAGAATTAAAGATTTTGAGCTGTGGTTTGATTTATTCAGTAGCGCGGATTATCTCAATGTGCCTCAATCAAAGGTCAAAAATTGGATAAAAGATAAGCAGTTGCCCGCCTATAAGCTAAATAAAGAATACCAATTAAAAAAGAGCGATCTGGATAAATTTATTGAAAGACATAAAGCCAAGAATTAAAAAAAAGCGAGCACTATTCAAGAGGCTCGTTTAATATCAATCGCTTATTTATAACTTCGTTTTACTTTTAAAATTTCTACTTCATCATTATCATTAATTTTCTCATCGCCTGAAATTCATTTGTTTTGAGGGAGTACAGATAAATGCCTGGGGCAAATTTATTCCTTTCATTTTCTGTTGCATTAAATCGAATCCAATAGCTGCCAGGAGCCAGGAAATAATCGAACAATTTTCTCGCCTGGTGACCACAAAGGTCAGCAAATTTTACAGGGGCACAACAGGCTTTGTGGAATTTAAAATTTATTTAGGAGCTTAAAAAGAATTCTTTCTTGTTTTCGTTTTGTCAACCAAAACTTTGCTTTTTTTAAAATGCAAAAGCTGCAAGACACTTCCAAAGTGTCTCGCAGCTTCGCTAATTCTCCACCAACCTATTTAACAATCGCCAACTTCTTAACCGCCTTAAACTCATCACTTCTAAAAATGTACAGGTAAATCCCCGTGGGCAATTTATTGCCCATATCATCCGTGGCATCAAATTGAACCGAATGGCTGCCGGCTTCTTCTAAACCATCAAGCAAGGTTCTTACTTTTTGACCGCGGAGGTTATAAACTTCAATGTTGACGTGGCTTGCCTTTGGCAAATCGAAATTTATTTGGGTAGTGGGATCTAAAAGAGAAGGTTGAATTTTTTTAGAACAGCTGGGCTGGAAAAATCCGTTTTAAATCATACATTTCATCGATGGCAGATTGGGGATTTGCTGTTCAATATTTTTAGTAAAGATGAGATGTTATTCTAACCCCGATTGTCAGGTCAGCATTTTTTCCTTGATTATATAACCAAAATTTGTTATTATAATGACAGCTTTTTAGGCTAAATAAGAAAGGGAAATAGTAAAACGCTCTGTTAGGAAAATTTTACTAAATACCTAAAAATATCTCTAGGAGAAAAAATGGAAGACACATTGATCAGTGATATAATTACCATGCCATCTTATGAGGAGTTTCTAGAAAGCGCTCGAAAAAGCAACAAGTTCAAATCCATAGATGAACTAATTCGTTCACTAAAAGAAAATATATCGAATTTCGAACGAAAGTACCAAATGACAAGCAAAGACTTTGTCAATCGCTTTGAGAGAGGTGAATTTGAAGGCGTTGACAATTACCCTGATTTTGACCTTTTTAAATGGTGGAGCGACTATAAAAGCTTTAAGAAACTTATCGAGAAAAAGGAAGCCTGATGGGAAATCTCGATAATCTGATTCGACTCCGCCTTTACACTATTATAGGATTAATGACAGATATATTTGCAGAACAAATAGCTACCCCTCGCTACCAGGAGATCGATGTAGAGTTTTGGGTGAATTTAGAAAAATTCTATTTTGAATGTATGTTAATCGATGGAAGCAAAGTATTTGTGGCCGAGGAATATGGGCTGTTAAATTATCGCCTTGAAATTCAGCATTATTTTTATGGAATAAATGATCAATATGGAAAAATGATAATAAGTTTTGACAACGCTCCCCAATATCCTGAATTAGCAACCTTTCCCCATCACAAACATCTTTATCCTAAATCTAAACATAGACCGATTGGCTTTTCCGGCGATTTTGCAGACGCGCTGGAAGAGATCAAATGGATTTTAGAAACCAGGTAACACTGCCAAAGAAGCGGCGCACTTCTCAAGTGCGCCGCAGCTCATCTTCAAGCCTACTTAACAATCGCTAACTTCTTTACCGCCCTGAATTCATCACTCTGAAAAATATACAGGTAAATTCCTGTTGGCAATTTATTGCCCCCCTCATCCGCAGCATCAAATTGAACCGAATGGCTGCCGGCTTCTTTCAAGCCATCAACTAACGTTCTCACTTTTTGCCCGCGGAGGTTATAAACTTCAATGTTGACGTGGCTTGCCTTTGGCAAATCGAAATTTATTTCCGTGGTGGGGTTGAAAGGATTGGGGTAGTTTTGAGAGAGATGAAACTGGTTTGGAACAATTGAATTTGATATTTTCTTAACTGATGTAATTTCCTGGAAAGTCCTGGTGCTTGTAACAGGATTGTTGAAATTTTCAAAAATGATCCAAGCAGAATCCGCAGGGAAATTCTTTCTCAGTAAATAGATTCGGTTTTGAGTATGAAGTCCAACTTTTAAACTGGAGCTTCTAAAAATTATTCCATGATCGCCGATCGAAATGTCTTCTGCTTCAGCAGTATCAGCATAAAAAAGTCTCCAACTATAGTTGTCATCGCCGAAATATTTAACATTATTAATTGTCAGCATGGTACCTGGATCGCCAGTTACCATTGTCCAAAACGGCTTGTTTCGAGATAGAGAATCTACGATGCTATCATTGCCTCCAGTTCCATCTATTAAAATGTCAGAATTTGTATTCAATTTTGTACTATCACCGCTAAAAAATTTCATGCCCTTTGCAGAATTATTAAGATTAAACGAGAATTTGAAAATTTTAAATTTTAACATCTCTATAAATGGGAATTGCTTCGAAAACCGATAAAAATAGGGATAATACCAAGTAGTAAACGGCAACTGATATATGTTTGCACCCATGAGATTGGCGACGGAATGTATCCTTCGAATAATCCTGATAGGCCCTTTTAAGATTTCTATTGGATTTTCATATCGAAAGGTGTCTTGTAATATATCTTTATCTGTAATTTCAGCCTCAAATCCAAATGGATTCAAAAAAAGTCGAAGCCGATTGCTTTCTAATAAATCTTGATTATTGCCATTGGTTTTGTAAGTTACTAATAAATCTTTAGGGAATGTCTGGCC
>CAZNDR010000555.1:0-3199 GCA_964571835.1 uncultured Cytophagia bacterium
GTCTGTACAATAATACATAATAATTTATATAATGTCAAGTATTTTTTTTTAAAATTTTTCACAAAAAATCCTTGCTGCAGCTAATTGAATTACAATCGCTTACAGCCATGGTATTTTGAACCACCTAACTTGGCTTTACATGATCTGTTTAATAATTCAACATATTCTGTTATACTTTTGCCGACCAATTGATCTTCAGAAACAGCACACCACCTGCAGCAAAGACGCTGCAAAAAAAATTAACAATCACAATAGCATTTTCGCTTTCAGCCAAACGTTTCCAAGTTGAATTTTCAAATTTGTCAGTGGATTATAAAATCACGTTGTCATTTAAGATAGAAATTATGAAATCTAGGTATCTCAATTGCTAGTAAGCTAAACTATGTTTGCCGATCATTTTATCAATAGCATCTTTTTCTGTTGCACAAAATTTCCAGCCACTAAACGATAAATGTACACTCCGGAAGTCAGATGATCAGCCTTAAAAGTGATCACTTCTCTTCCACTGCTCTGATGTATCTTCTCGATTGTTTTTATTTTTTGCCCCAATGGCGAATAAATTTCCAGGCAAATGTTACCTGGTTCAGAAAGGTAATAAGAAATATTGGTTTGTGAATTAAAAGGATTGGGATAATTTTGAGAAAGCGAAAACTTACCTACAACGGCAATTTCTTTTTTCTCAACAGCAGAGATGCCACTTCCCTGTTCAATAGTGAGAATTTGATTAGCATGGATATCGAGAAATAAATCAAAGCTGCCATTAGGCCAGCGAATGATAAGGCTATCCACCACAGTTCGCTGCCCTAATCCGACATGCACATCCAGAGGCGGACCAGAGATATAGCCACCGCCAGCAGATATCTCGCGAATCTGCCTCAAGTTCCCGCTTCTTACCGTTACGCGCGCTCCCACTGCTGAACGGTTACATAACAGACCGACTAATCGGAGTTCAAGCCAATTATTCGCATTGCCGCCATCGTTGCGCATTAAATAAGGAAATTGGCCATCCCCTCCCGGCAAAAGTAAATCCAGATCGCCGTCGGCATCCCAATCTGCCCAGGTTTGTCCGCCACGATCATTTATGTCCATCAGACCCCAGCCACCAGGCGACTGCACTTTTACCAAACCGACTTGATTTGCCACGTCAACAAAGACATTATTGCCATCATTCCGTAACATATAATCAGCGCCTTCAGAATTTAACAAATGCAAATCGAGATCGCCGTCATTGTCATAATCGGCAGAGGCAACACCATAAAAAACAACTCCGGTAATACGCGCTGATTCAACCTCAGTAAATACGCCGCCATCATTGCGAAATAACTGGCATTTATCTGCGCCCGGGTGATTATCATTCGGACGCCTGCCAATAAAAATATCAAGATCAGAATCATTATCGTAATCACCCCACACAGCAGCCCTTGAGTCTCCCAGCGAGCTGCCAAAACCAGCTTCGACCGTCACATCTAAAAATGTGCCATCAGATTGATTTTGATAAAGGAAAACTGGCGCATTATCAGAAGTGATGATGAATAGGTCCTGATCACCATCATTATCATAATCTGCCCACGAGCCAGTCACCATACTCATGCCCAGCGCCGATAATATGCCGGCGTAATCAGCTACTTCTTCAAAGGAAACCGAACCGCCGGCTGGCGTGGTATTATGGAAAAGCAAGGTTGGATTCCAGGCATTCTTTGATAAGCCAGTGACTAAAATATCAAGCAAACCATCATTATCGTAATCTGCCATGGAACAGCAGTAATACGCTTCTCCAGTATGAGCAATACCGGTAGCGTCGCTGATATCTTCAAATGTTAATGTGCTCGTGTCGGCTAATTTATTAAGGATAAGCCAGATTTGAGTATCCTGACCAATAGCCATCATATCCAGATCACCATCATTTTCGACATCTGCCATCACCACTGATCTCGGTCCAGCAGTGCGTACAAAATAAGGCTGAAGCGTGTCACCACGCAAAAATCGTCCCGTGCTGTTTAGGTCATTGATCATCAGATCAAATCCTTTAGTTGAACCTACTGCCATATAAACATCAAGATCGCCGTCGTTGTCAATGTCGCCCCAACCAGCCGTATTGGGATAAGTGGCAAATGCTTTCCCTATCTCTAATTGAACATTTTTAAAGGCCACCTGGGCCAACATCCTGCTGCTGGTAGCAATTAATAAAAAAATAACCAGTGAAGCTAAATTCGTTTTTGATCTTAAGAATTCATTCATCTCCTACCTTCGTTAATAAATTAGATCGATTTTTGGGTAATGTTTATTTGATTAAAATTAATTTCTTGATTTGCACAAAGTTTTCTCCTGACAATTGGCACAGGTAAATTCCGCTCGCAAACTGGCTGGCATCCCAAATGATTCGGTTAATTCCTGCTTGTTGCTTTTCCGAAACCAGGATAGAAATTTTTTGCCCAGTGAGGCTATAAATACTCAGCTCAACAAAACTTTCGACCAGCAACCGATAGCTGATGACTGTTGTGGCATTAAAGGGATTGGGAAAATTCTGCAACAGCTTATAGGTTGAAGCTTTAGAAGGTGCTTTTAACTCCTGAACCGAGGTAGGTTGAGTTAAAGGCGTAGGAATAATTGGATCGCCGCCGCCAATTTGAATCGCCCAAGGGCTATGGGTTAGGAAGCGGTTGGGGCCATCTGGCGGTGAATACACCCGCAACGCTTCTGTATTTGAGTTTACCGAGATTACGTTGCCAGCAGCATCGACTGCTACATCTCTTTGGTTATGACCTCTGGAGGTCGCTGTTCCAAGGTCTTCAACGATTGTATCTCCTCCCACCACATAGACATTTACGGAGGTATCAAATCCATCGGTGAACTCACCCGTCTCCATGGAAAATTGAAGTATTTGGTAAATTGGTCCGCCAGCCTCATATTGATCGGCCCCTCGACGGGCGATGTACACGCGGTTGCGAGGCTCATCAATATCAATGCCCACAAAATTAGCTGCTGGCGCGCTTGGCGAATTGATTTTTTCAGTAAAGCCAATAAGCCGCGGCAGCAAGCCGACCGGATGGTAATCGCTGGGTGGCAGCGAATCTACCGGTACATGCCACACCTCTTGCGGCGGGTCGACTGAAATATCCCATTTACTCAAGCCGTAAGTATTATTGGCTAAAACTTTTTCAGAGGTCTCATTTTGCACCACGTACAGGTAGCCTTGAGA
>CAZNDR010000556.1:0-3195 GCA_964571835.1 uncultured Cytophagia bacterium
ATATTGAATTGTATTTGACATTTATCAAATTTTTGCCTATCTTAAAAGCAAATAAATGTGAGGGACCAAATCATGAAGAAAACTTTTCTATTCTTGCTCTGCTCTTTTTTTTATTTATTCATCAATGGTGTTTTGGCGACTGGAGAAGATTATTGGCAGCAATTCGTTCACTACCATTTTAACATCCGATTGGATGTAGAAAAACACTCGCTCACCGGCGAAGGAATTATTACTTACCAAAACAATTCTCCAGACACGCTCGACCGAATTTATCTTCACCTTTATCCCAATGCGTTCAAAAATGAAAATTCCACTATGGCCAAAGAAGCAAAACATTCATATTATTTCCGCCGTATGACTCCGGAAAATAATGGCTTTATCGATATTTTGGAATTTCGTATCGCCAGCAAAAATACCACCTTTTCAGCGAGCGATGCCCCAGTGGTAGCCTACCGCGTTGATGATACAATTTTAGAATCCAAACTCCCCGAATTGTTACCTCCCGGAGAGCAGTTGCAGCTGTTCATTAAATTTTATGAAAAAATACCTCCACTAATCAGCCGCGGCGGTTGGAAAGACAAACAACATGATCTGGCGCAATGGTACCCCAAATTGGTTGTTTATGATGAAAAGGGCTGGCATCCAGATCAGTACCATTTGGCAGGCGAATTTTACGGCGAATTTGCCACTTTCGATGTGACCATCACGCTGCCCTATAATTACATCGTTGCAGCTACCGGTGAGCCGGTAGCGGGCGATCCGGGTTGGTCCTGGGTGCAGGTAGATACCAGCCTATCGGAAGAAGATTGGAAAAAGCAATATGAAATTCAACTATCGGAAATCGAAAGACTGGGTGAAACAAATAAGGAAAGAACAGTTAAATTTCACGCGGAACAAGTTCACGATTTCGCTTGGCTGGCTTCACCGGAATTTTTGTACGAACACGGCGAATGGAATAACATTCCGATTCACGTGCTTTACAGCAAGTCAGCTAAAGCGAGTTGGAGCAAAGTTGTCGCCAGGCGCGGAGAAAAGGTTCTTGAATGGCTGTCAACCCGTTTTGGTCTTTATCCTTATCCGCAATTGAGCATTACTCATGGACTCATGGGCGGCGGCATGGAATATCCCATGTTAGTGATGAATTCCGGCCCCTGGGAGCGATTAATTTCTCACGAAGTGGGGCACATCTATTTTTACGGCATCCTCGCTAGTGATGAATTGGCAGATGCCTGGATGGATGAAGGATTTACCACTTTTCAGGAAGGTTGGTACCAGCAGGTCAATTATGGGAAATGGGGTTATGAAAAAGATGACATCCCTGATACGAATTCATGGAAATTTAAAATTAATCCATCTTTGCCAACTAGAGAATCTTTGACTACCTATTTGGTTGATTATCTGACCAGCGGTTACAATGAACCAATGGATCAGTATGCTCAGGATTTCAAAGGTGGCTATGGCATCAATGCGTACACCAAAGGAGCTGCCTTTTTTTCAATGCTTCACTACTTGGTCGGCGATAGTCTGTGGGCAAAAATCTGCCATACCTATTTTGACCGCTGGAAATTCAAACATGTCAATGAACAGCGCTTTCGCCAGGTTTGTGAAGATGTTACCGGCACCGATTTAGGTTGGTTTTTTGACCAATGGCTGCGCCAGACAGCCACTGTCGATTATGTTTTAGGAAAAGTGAACAAAAACCAGCAGCCCGACGGCAAGTGGCGCACCGAAGTTGAAGTCAAACGCCGAGCGGATGGTATCATGCCAGTTGATGTTCAGTTAATTACTGCCGATAACAAAAATATCGTGCAGCGATGCGAAGGCAAAGATAGAACAAGCAAGTTGATCTTTTACAGCGCGCCAAAGCCAGAAAAGGTCGTGCTGGATCCCAACGATCGTATTTTAGATGTCAACCGCATGAACAATGGCAGTCTGAAATATAAATTTATTCCTGACCTTCCTGTATCAGCCGACTATTCGCCGAGAGACTTTTACGTTGTTCGCTACGCGCCAAAAATGTGGTACAACGATGTTGATGGCTTGTGGCTCGGCGCCAGATGGCGCGGCAGCTATTTGGGCAAATTCAAAAATATTGAATTAGGCCTGACTTATGGCATCAAATCAGCAAAACTGGGTGGCAATTTTATTTTTAAGCAGCCGCTACTGGCCAGCAATGAGAAGCTACAATTGAGATTATCCGGCGTCCACCAGGAAGGCAGGGCAATCGGGGAAATAGCCTTGTCTTATCACACCAGCCAGTGGCAGCATCGCTCGCCATTCCATGACTTTACCTTTGCCCTTAATCGTGCGCAACTGCTCAGCGGTGGCGAGAAATATGCCCAGCGAAAAATTAGCATTGGCGGTAAAACGATTACTAGGCCGGAATGGGAACCGGGCACAGTCAACAAAATCCTTTTTGATTACCAATTGGCAATAGAAAAGCGGAAATGGGCAGCCGATTTTGATGTAAACCTGACGACCTCACAGGAAATATTTGGCAGTGATTTTAATTTTTCCAAATTGCAGGGGGAGCTGAAATTTCAGTTGGGAAGTGCCAACAACCATTTAGCAACGCGATTTTTTGGTGGTACATTTTTTGGCGATGGGGCGCCTGTACAGGAGCGATTTTTCACTGATGGCGCTAATCCACGCGTCCGCTTTGAAAAATTTAATTTGCGCAGCCTCGGCGCGATGCCGGCACAAATTCCTTATCATTTTCCTGGTGCTGGCAATTTGCGAGGCTACCTCGATCAACCGCAAGCCACTGAAAGATTGGCAGCCTTTAATGCTGAAATTTCTTCCGGAATTTTGATGCCGCTGATCAGACGATTTTTGCCGCGGCGATCGACTGTTGGTCTGACCACATTTTTTGACGCCGGACGTTTTATGTCGCCAGACGAAAAATATAAAAATCTCATGGATGCCGGTGTTGGTGTGAATCTCCGCTGGCGCTTGTTTGGCGCGCCAATTGTGGTGCGGTTTGATTTTCCTGTTTGGGTGAGTGAACCTTTGCTCGGAGAAAAGGCACTAAAATTTCGTTGGCTTTTGAGTTTTGCTAATGTTTGGTGAAATATAATGTCACAAAAGTTTATACTCGTTAAGGCTCAATTTGTAACATGCAAAAGCTACCGATCCCATTTCTATCCTTAAGAAGTATATTTCATAAAATTATTATTTTGCAAGCCTAAATCTCAA
>CAZNDR010000557.1:0-3190 GCA_964571835.1 uncultured Cytophagia bacterium
ATCGACAAAGAAAATGGCAAGGCAAAAGTCAAAGCAGAATTAGACAGTATTTCAGCGTTGGGAAATATTTCTCTGGAAAATAAAAAGTTGTTAGCAAACTGGTATAGCAGAGTCGATGACCCGGTCAATGCGGAAAAATATCGAACTGAGGTTATTCAAGCTGAGCCGGAGGGCGAATTTGTGCAAAACCAGCGCTTCTCAACTTTTCGCAGCCTAACTAAAGTGGACGATAAGATCAAATTCTATCAGGAATTCCAAAAAGAATTTCCCAAGAATCAATCGCTTTCTTACCTGGCAAATAATATTTTAGGCGAGTTAGGCAAAGCAAAACGTTATGATGAAGCGGAAAAATTTCTGACTCATGAGGTCAACCATCCGAATTCCAACTTGTACAACACGCTTGCCTGGGATATGGTCGAAAATGAAATTAATTTACAGACTGCCGCCGAGTTGGCGAAAAAAGGCACCGAAATTGCACGTGAAGAAATACAAGCGCCGCTATCTGAAAAACCTTCCTACCTGACAGAAAAAGAATGGCGGGAAAATTTAAAATATCCGTTGGGCAACATTCTGGATACCTACGCCTTCGCTCTCTACAAGACTGGCCAGGTCGTCGAGGCGATACCGCTGTTGGAAGAGGCCATGGAAATTCAACATCACGACAATAATGAAATAAATGAGCGCCTGGCAATGATGCTAGTGGAAACTGGCAAAAATGACCAAGCTCTACAATTTACAGAATCGCTGATGAAAGCAGGAAAGAAAACACCCAAGATCGAAGATTATTTCAAAAAGAGTTGGCTGGCTATAAAAGGTTCAGACCAAGGCATCAGCGAATTTTTAGCAAAACTTAGCGATCAAGGCATCGCCAAATTAAAAGCCGATTTGGGCAAGGAGATGACGACAAAACTTGCACCTGCCTTTTCGTTGAACGATTTATCTGGCAATAGCATTTCCTTGGCAGATTTGAAGGGTAAGACAGTTATAATTGACTTTTGGGCAACCTGGTGCGGTCCTTGCATTCGTTCTTTTCCTGCCATGCAGAAGGCAGTCGATAACTTTAAAAATGATGAGACTGTAACCTTTTTGTTCATCAACACCTGGGAGCGCGGCGAAAACATCAAAGAAAAAGTAGCCCAATTCATTAAAGAAAAAAAGGTCACTTTTCACGTGCTGATAGATACGGAAAATAAGGTCGTCGCAGACTATGGTGTGGAAGGCATCCCGACAAAATTTGTGGTCGATAAAAATGGCAACATCCGCTTTACCAGCGTCGGCTTCGGCGGCGAAGATCAAAAATTAGTGGACGAGCTGAGTTTGATGATTGAGATGGTGAAGTAGTAAATATCATTTTGAAGAAATTAAAAAAATGCCATATACCTTGATTTGTATATGGCATTTCCATTTTTGCACAAATTTGATTTTAATAAATTTTTTCATATTGTTCTAATCGCTTTCCTAAATACTATTTCAGCACATCATCACAATTTAGTTCAGCATCATTTATAATTTTATGGGCAATGCTCTCCCTAAATCTTTACCTTTATGATTTGGGATGCCAACTGTTCCCCATCTGCATTTTTAAACAATTTATGACTTTCTTTTTTCCTGACCTGTTGAAAACCGTGCTCCCAAAAGAGTGTTATTTTTAGTTTGGTAAAAGATGCAAAACAAACAATAAATTATCTTCATCAACTGCCATTAATGGGTATCATCTCCTGTAACGACTTTAGCCTCTCCACAATCGGCGGGTGCGAATAATAAAATTTTGCATAAAACGGATGGGGAAACAAATTAGACAAATTGTCCTTGGATAATTTAATGAGCGAACTGATTAAGCCCTCGGGGCTACCCGTCAAGTTTACTGCCATTTGATCAGCTTGTTTTTCGTGCTTTCTAGAAAAGTAGCTGGAAATCGGCGTAAAAGGAAAAGAGACTACACTGCCAATGAAGCCCAGCAGCACGAGCTTGGTAAAAAAGCTTGCCTGGCCGATATTAAAAACAGTTCCCAGCCAATCAGACTGCATAATGTGGAAAGAAAGATAAATGCCTATCAGCCCGACCATTTCAGAAACAATGATTCTCTTCAAAATATGCTTTTTTTTCCAATGCCCAGCCTCATGAGCCAGCACAGCCAGAATTTCACTTTCATTCATCTTTTCTAACAGCGTATCATAAAGGATAATTCTTTTCACTTTGCCGATGCCGGTGAAATAAGCATTGCTGTGTTTGCTGCGCTTGGAGGCATCCATCTGAAAAACGCGGCTGACGCGGATGCCTACTTTTTCGAACATAGTTCTGATTTTCTCTTCCAACCCTTTATATTGCTCTGCGATAGGCGTAAATTTATTAAATAGCGGTTCGATGACATAAGGTGAGATGTACATAATAAACAAACTAAAAACGAAAAAAAAAGCCCAGAGCCAAATCCACCAGTACGAGGGACTGGCTTGGATCAGCCAAAATCCAATTCCACCAACGATGAAGAGCAAAATTGTAGATATGAGCAAGGATTTAAAAAAATCAGTAATCCAGATTTTCGCCGTTGTCGTGTTGAAACCATACTTATTTTCAATCTTAAAGGTGGAGTAGAGATCAAAGGGAACGTCAAGTAGAGTGGAAATTAAACTCAATAACAAGAAGAAAATTATTCCTGTCACCATAAAGGACAAATTGAATGAATCGATCCAACTGTTGTAGAACGAGAGCAATCCGCCGAATAGAAAAATAACTAAAATGACATTATCAAATATTGATTCAAAATATCCGAAACGGCTGTGTTCAACGGTATAATCACTGGTTTTTTTCAACAAATCACTATCGATATGTCCCTCAAATGGGGCAGGAATTTCATGACCATGAATTTTCAAATATCTTAAATTGAGAAATTTCATCCAATATTCAAAAGCTACAACCATCACATAAACTGCTAATAACAATAGCATCCACGTCGTCATTTAGCTTACGCTCCTCTAAACATAATTAATACCCTTGATGAATAACCTTCCAAAAAACACCAGGTATAATGCATCGTTTTAACTCCCTATTGGAGTGGAATTAATCGCCTTAAAATTTTATCTGTACGTTTCAACAGCACCTGATGTCATTGCTTCAAGCGAAAGCATCAGCTGGGCAAGGTCATTTTCTTAGCTTCAACAAGTATAACATAAATAATTTGTCTGCTTAAATT
>CAZNDR010000558.1:0-3185 GCA_964571835.1 uncultured Cytophagia bacterium
GAATAGGTATCTGACCAGATCAGTGATGTACAAGCGCAGATTTATTTTAGCCAAGTTTTCTGATTGATATAATTTTTCATGAACCAGCGACATGGATCGTACGCGGTTTTGACTTTCGAGAAAAATCGCCTTTGAATTATCATCTGTCAGATATTTGGATTGCAAATAAAGCAGTGAAGAGATTACCTGCAAATTGTTCTTCACCCGATCGTGTATCTCTTTTAATAATACAGTTTTTTCTTCTAATGAAGTTTTAATTTCAATTTCCGTTAATTTGCGTTCAATGGACAAACCAATTTGAACGGAGGCGAATTTCAGTATTTCCAGTTCTTCTTTGCCATAGGCTGTTTCGCTGGAGTGGCTTTGCACAGCAATAACCCCCATAATTTCGTTTTTCGCTTTCAAGGGGACACCGAGCCACACTTTTGAACGTGAGCCAAATACTTCCACTTTGCCAGCTTCCACTAATTCATCAATCTGTTTTTTCTTTAATAAAATGGGTCGGTCATTCTCAATAACATAAGCAGCCAACGTTTTCCCACTGTGGAAAGATTTAAAATTTGTGCTTTTCTCAGCGAATACTGGCAAAGTGACAATGTCAGTTACATGGTCATAAATGGCAATATAAAAATTACTCGTATCAAAAATCTGACCGAGTTCAACTCTTATTGCTTTAAATAGTTCATTCAAATCATTGGTGGTGTACACGGCATTACTGATATTGTAGATTAAATTCTGGATCAATTCGGCTTTTTTGCGATAAGTAATATCACGAAAAACTACCTGCGACGCGGTTTTGCCCTTAAAATTAATTCGTGCCGCAGCGACGTCCACATCAATAGCCGTTCCATCCAAACGGATGAACTTCTCTTCCACCTGTGGAACTTTACCTCGGTTTTCATAAATTCTTTTAATTCTTTTTTCCACCAAAGTTCGATAATCTTTCTGGACAAATTGTAGGACTGATTGACCGATTAAACTTTTTTTTGTTTTAGCACCAATTGCTTCAGCCGCGGCACGATTGGCAAATTCAATTTTATTATTAGAATGCACAATAATTGGTAGGGGAGAATTTTCAGCTAAGCTGCGGTATCGTTGTTCGCTATTTATTAATTCTCTTTCAGCAACTTTTTGAGCGGTAATATCACGCAAATGTTCGATCACCAAACGAAGTTCACCAGAATCGTCCAGCACTGGATAAGTTCGGACATCAAACCACGCATTTAAGCTTTTGATATATTTTTCGATTTTTCCGGGCTGTTTGGTGGCAAAAGTTTTTGAGGCAGCACAGATAGTGCAGGGAATCTTGTTGCCAATCAATTCAAAGCATTTTTTCCCTCTCACCTCATGGGAAGAAGGCATAAGCAATTTATAGCCGGCAGTGTTGAAGCGTACCATCCGTTGCTGTGTATCCTGAATACCGATGATGTCAGGAATGGCATTAAAGAGCGACTCGAGTAACAGGGAAGTTTCTTTGTATTTCTCCTCACTTTTTGCCAATGCCTGGCGCGTTTTTTCCCGGTCTGTTATATCATTTACTACTACATAAACTAATTTTTTCCCAAACGCATCAATGGGACCGGAATAGGTTTCGACATCCCTAATTTCTCCAGAAGCCAGTTGATGTCGAAATTCAAACAGACTTTTTTTCTGTTTTCTGTCTTCAGCCATTTGTTTTCTCACCGTTTCCGGTGGTAAAGTATTCAGGTCCATGATGGTTTTGCTTAACAATTCATCCTTACTGAAACCATAATAACGGACGGCAGCTTCATTAGCATCTACGATTGGCACATTCGGGTCTTCGACGTCAAGCAATAAAATTGGCGCTTGATTTTTTTCGAACAGCGCTCGTAATATCAGTTCGCTTTCTCGTTTTGCTTTGACAGCCTGCTTTTGGGCGGTAATATCTTCTGTGGATACGATCACTCGGGCAAACGATTGTTCATAACCTGACACGACCGATAATTTAAATAAAACGCATCTGCTTTCGCCGGAGATTGTTTTGGTCAATAACTCACTTTCGAAGTGAATTTTCCCTTCTGCTAAATAAATAAGTTGTTCTTTAAAAACAGCAAAAGATTCTTTGCCAAAAATTATGCTAGGAAAATTCAATATTTCTGACTTTTCTGAGGCGTGATATAATTTTAATGTGGCTTGGTTGACATTGGTAATTTTTAACAGAGCGATACATTTTTTTACTTCATCTAAATCGTTCTCAAAATACCAACGGAAATTGACTATGCCCTGATCTTTTAAGTCATCAAGATATTTTTTAACCAACGATAAATCTTCTTCCCACATTGGAACAGGCGACTCTTCGAACAACATATTGTAGCGAGCTTTGTTTTTGCTTAACTCGTCTTCAGCGCTGCTGCTTTTAGTCGCATGGCGCGCTTCCACTATAGCCCGTTTTATAACTGGGATAAGACGCTCCAATCTATTTTTCACCACAAAATCAAAAGCGCCGGCTTTCATTGCCCTGACAATAAGATCTTCATCCACGCTGTCATAAATTATGAGGCAGGGCAAGCCGGGATGCCAAGAGCGGATAAATCCCATTGCCTCAAGCTCGTTAAAATGCGGCGACTGTTCGATGACTGCCACTTCCCAGCAGCCAGCTTTTAGCGCCTCATTCATTTGTTGCTTCGAATCATACCTCAACCAATTGACCTGAAATCCCCCTCGCTTCATTTCATCCATTAAAAGCGAAGTTTCACTTTCGCTGTCAGCTATCAACAAGATGGTTCCGTATCGCTGCATTCCTTTCTCCTCAAACGTGCAATGACTTGATCAATTTTTCAAAATCATTTCAGCGACGAAATTGGTGCAATTTTCCCTAAAATTTTTCCTGCTTAATGGTGCTTGAGACAACAATGCACAATAAAAATAATGTGAAGCAATATGATTAGGTTGCCATGTAATGATGCTAATCAGAATGTTAATCCAAATTAGGATAAAGCTTTTTTCTGCATTCTGGACAAATGCTATGAGTAAAATCAGCTTGCGAGTGATTTTTAATATAAATCTCGATTTGATTCCAATATCCTTTGTCATCTCTTATCTTTTTGCATGAAGCACAAATGGGCAACATTCCGCTCAATGTTCTCACTTTGGCGATCGCTTCCTGTAATTCGTGATTGAGTCGTTCGCGTTTATTCCAGTTTTGTTTACGCTCAGTGATATCG
>CAZNDR010000559.1:0-3172 GCA_964571835.1 uncultured Cytophagia bacterium
GGAGAAAGAGCGGTATTCTTGATCGGTACAAAGATGCAGGAGTTCTTCTTGAGCAGATGGGACACCACCACTTCGGCGGTGTTGAGGGTATCCGTCAGGCTGCCTGGTCCTCTGCAGATATCGGATGTAATATCATGGCAGCAACCCTTGGTGCTGACCTAATCATGTTCGGTCCGATTGAGAACTGTGAAGCAACTGCAACTGCAATGGCATTCACCGATATCGTTCTTGCTGAGACTCTTCGGGAGCTCGGCGGCGATGTAAAGGCTGAAATCCACCCAATCAACAAACTGGTATAACCCAGTTTATTTTTTCCAAATTTTAATCTATTTCGGTCTGTTTTAGTCTTTTTTCTCATAATTCACGTATTCAATGAATTGATATCGTTTTAGCGATTGAATAAAGACCGATAATCTTTCATAAACCGGCTCGATTTTCTCGCTATAATTTTCTTGGAGTTTTTTACCAATTTCTTCAACGGTCAATTTGCCGTCAATCACGTTCCAAACATAACTGCCAAATTCATCCAATTTAACTTTATAAAAGGGGCTCTTCAATTTAGGAACAAGGTACGTTGTCATAAATTTGCTTTTGAATTTCGGTTTTAAAACGGTAATTCTGCCGTTTCCGTTTTGTGTATCTGGCAAAATTTTTTTGGGAATCAAGTCGAGTAAATTTGCAGACATGGTCAACCTTCAGCTTCAGTGAATTAGTTGTTGATTTTAAAATAGCAAAAATTATCTCCGGCAGATCCAAATTATTTAAGTGCCTAGCAAATCGTGAGTTTTGCCAATCGAGTGGTTTTGGCTAAAGGGGAAGTCACCCTTTCCCGACTGATCGGGACTCAGGGTGACATTTCCGTAAAGATGTGCTGAGCGTAGCTGAAACAAAAGCCACGTTTTGCTACACACTCGAATTATTTGCCCTTAAAATTGCTCCATATTTGTTTTTAAGCCAAATAAAAAGCAATTTAATAAGCAAGCAGATTACTGCGTTCTTTTTCTCATGGCTTTTAACGGATAATAAATCATCACAAAAGCCAGCACGAGCAGGATTGCAAAACCGAGCAGCGCGAATCCTGATTTTGCTTTCCCATCAGCATCGACGTTACCGAATATTGAATTCAGTTGGATATTCGAAACTACCAGGATGGCTAGCACAATGCCAATTAAGGCTTCGCCAGCCACTAAGCCGGAGGATATCAAGAGCCCAATGCTTTCGAGGAACGAACGTTTTTCTTCTCTCGGCTCAGCAAATTTGTCTTCTTCGCCCTTGGCGGGTTCAGGATAAAGTTTTGTTATTTCGCTTTTCCCCAATGCGGTGGTAATGTAATTAAAGATTCCGCCAACAAAGATGGCAAAGGTGGTAGTGAACGGCAGATACATGCCAACGGAAATTAGCATGGGCGAAGGAGAATTAATTAAAATTAACGCCACGGCGAAAAACATCCCTGATACCACCAAAGGCCAGGCCATGTCACCACTGATGATGCCTTTGGACATCATGGCCATTAATCCGGCCTGTGGAGCAGGCAGCGCATCAGTGCCAATGCCATTGGCCTGATGCAGCCACATAATAGGGAGAACCAAAACCAATGCGGAAGCAACCACGCCTATACCACCACCGATTTGCATGCGGTACGGCGTAGCGCCGAGGATGTGCCCAACTTTCCAGTCTTGCATCATGTCGCCAGCCACACCGGCCACACAACAAACTACCGAGGCAACAGCCAAGGTTGCGGCTATTCCCTGACTTTTTTCGCCCAGTCCGACTGCTAACATTAACAAGGCAGCTATCAACAGCGTCGATAAGGTTAGACCAGAAATCGGGTTTGATGATGAGCCAATGATGCCCACCAAATAACCAGCCACCGCGGCAAACATAAAGCCAGCAATGGCCATAACAATTGCTGCCACCAGCGCGGAACCCCAGTTTCCAGCAAAATGATTATAGAGAATTACCATACAGACAACCAGGACCAATACGGCAATTAGCACCATGCCAAATGGTGCATCTTTGTCTACTCGGGCGACCAGATTGGTTTCGCCTTTTTTTGCTGCAGCAATATCAGCAATACCTTTGCTGACTCCAGCGACCAGGCTTTTTCGCATTCTGAATAATGTAAAAAATGCGCCTACTAACATACCGCCAACAGCAATCGGTTTGACCGTGGCATTGTAGGCTGCTTTGGCAATGGTCATCCAATCCTGCGAGCCAGACACAATTGAGCTTAGATCATTGCTCATTAAAAATAGGACGATGGGCATCAAAAACAGCCAGCCAAACACGCCACCGGAAAAGGTGATAGCGGCCAGCCGAAAACCGATAATATAGCCAACACCGAGAAACGCCGGCGAGGCGCTAGGGCTTTGTAAAAACATTCGCCCTTCATGGCTGGATTCTCCACCAGGAATAACCTTACTTGTTTGGCTATCCAATAAAGAAATTTTTGACAGGCCAAAAGAAAAAATTCCTTTGACGTGATCTTTGATCAGCGTCAAGCCATTGGCGTTTTTGAAAAATTCTATTATCCCAGCTAACAGCATCGGCAGAAAAACATAAGTCGCTCCTGAACTGCCGCTTTGACCAATTTTTACAATTTCAGCGCACGCTTTGCTTTCAGGATACGGGAGTGTCACATCTTCAATTAATGCTCGTCGCAAAATGATAACAAAAAGCACACCCAAAACGCCGCCCACTAGCATCAACAACGTGCTCTGAAAATAATGAAATTTGTCCCACACACCAGCGATTAGAAATGCCGGAATGGTAAAAATCGCTCCGGCAGCCAGCGCCTCGCCCACAGCGCCAGTGGTACGAGCCATATTCTCCTCGAGAATTGTCCCTTTAAATAATCTTAATACCGCCATGGAAATTACCGCGGCGGGAAAAGTCGCGGCAACTGTCATCCCTGCTTTTAAGCCCAGATAGGCATTGGCGGCTCCTAAAATAATCGCCAAAACAATACCTAACAAAATCGCCTTTAGAGTCAATTCTTTCATGTCCGTATCGGCAGGAACAAACGGCTTATAAGTCGTTCCACCTAGGGCTTTCGCTTCTGCCATATTTTTTCCTCCAGAATAAAAGGTTAATTACAGCATACTTGATTGATGAATTAAGCTCGTTTATGTTTTATAAAAAATTAACCAAATCGATAAATAACATATTAATT
>CAZNDR010000560.1:0-3147 GCA_964571835.1 uncultured Cytophagia bacterium
TCTTTCCCTTAAAATGCGCGCTACTTCCATTCTTTCCTGGGGTGTCATATTTACTTGCTGCTCAATGTCCCACTGTTCAGCTTCCTCGAAATTTTTCGCGATGTGCACGATTCTCTTCATTTTAATTTCTCTAAATTTTTCAAGTCCTCCAGATCCTTTGGCCTTCCGGCAGCCCTTTTCATTTTTATCAACGAATCAAGTCCTGCAAAAGGTACCTTTACATTTTTGTATGTATCGTAAATTCTTTTTTTCCAAACTTCCTCGAACGTTACTCCTGCTACAAAAGGATGAATATCAGTTTCCACTGCATATTGACGTATCAACAATTTTTTAGTTAACATATCGTCTACAGAAATTTCCGTCGTATCATAGCCAAATTTTTTGAGACAGGCTAAAGTCTGTCGGGCATTTTTTTCCGTCGCCTCAATAAAAATATCAATATCCAGCGTTGCTCGGACGTAGCCATGAACTGGGAATGCCGTGGCGCCGATAATGACATATTTGACATCATGATCGTTTAATAATTTCAGTAATTTTTCTATCGTCATTTTTGTACAAGAAAGATTTGATAAATTGACTCTTTTCCTCTAACATGTCAAAGCGCTGCTGTACTGTCAGTGATTTTAGGAATTCAAGTTCAAAATCAATTTCCTGTTCTTCATTTGGCTCTGATAATTTTAAAACAAACGTTTTGCTCATTCTGCAAGCTCTACTTTTCATTTCAGCTTCTTATATCTTCTTTTTGTTAAATAAATATCTATCACCAAAATTTTCCAACTTCATTTTTACTTTTATGTCGCCCATTGTTGCTGCTCGGAGTTGACTAAATCACCTTGCTGGAACGTTTCTTCACTCAATTTTCTTGATGAGAATTATCCGTTCACTAACTTTCCGTCTTGAAGTTTATAATTCATCTGGCAGCGTGGACAAACGACAGTCTTGTCAAATTTCGGCAAGATTTCTCCGCATTCACACATCCAACCTTTCTGTTTGGCTGGCACACCCATCATGAGCGCATAGTCTGGTACATCAGAAGCGACTACCGCCCCGGCGGCAATAAAGGCATGTTTTCCAATGGTATGTCCGCAAACGATAGTGGAATTGGCTCCCAGTGAGGCGCCTTCTTTCACCAGGGTATTAATATAAAACTCCGCCCCGACTTGCGGGTATTTGCAACGCGGATCAAGGATATTGGTGAAAACCATTGACGGTCCGCAAAAGACATAATCTTCCAGAGTAACACCTTCATAAACAGAAACGTTGTTTTGAATTTTTACAAAATTACCAATAGTTACATTATTAGCAATGTTGACATTCTGGCCGAGAACGCATTTCTTGCCAATCTTGGCGCCAGACTGCACATGAGAAAAATGCCAGATTTTTGTCCCATCACCAATTTCGACGTTATCATCGACCACTGCCTTTTCATGAACAAAATAATTTATCTTCTCTTTTTTAGCGCTTGTCGCTTCAAATTTTAGCTCCTTCCTTTCCACCATGCTTTTGGTAGCAATCTCCAAAATCTGCAGGACATCCACGCCATTTTGGCCACTGGCAATTCGCACCGGTTTACCATCAAGATGCTCGACAAAATATTTCAACTCATCGGTCAAGGGCATGTTATCATCATATTCTACCATCGCGGTCGGACCATCACGTTTTACTGGCTCACCTTTTACCAAATCAAAGCCTTTTTCATAAAATAATAATTCTTTTTTAAGCGATGAATCCTCGAACGACAGCATGCCTTTTGACCCGATGACTACCAGCCGTTGTTCCTTAAACGGATGAAGCCAGCTTACAAAAATATGCGCCACAATATTATTGGGATATTTGAGAATGGTCATGGTGGTATCATGAATATTGGGCTGTAAAAATGTGCCTCCTCGGCAGATAATCTCCTCCGGTAATTCACCAATAAAATATTGAAATATGGAAATATCGTGCGGCGCAAAACTCCAAAGAATATTTTCCTCAGTGCGTACTGTGCCCAGATTGAGCCGGTTGCTGTATAAATATTGAAGCCGGCCAATTTCTCCGCTGTCAATCAAGTGTTTGATTTTGTTCATCGCCGGGTGAAAAAGCAGCACATGGCCAACCATCAAATTGACACCATTCTTTTGGGCAAGCTGGTTCAGCGTTTTCGCATCTTCGACCGTTAAAGCAAGTGGCTTTTCTACTAATATGTGCTTTTTGTTTTCTAGAAGAATTTTTGATAGTTCAAAATGCGTTTCCGCCGGTGTTGCCACAGTAAAGCCATCAAAATCGGCTTTTATCGCCTCATTAATATTAGCAAAATATTTGACCTCCGGATACCGCTGCTTAATGGCAGCTAAGTTTATTTCATTCGGTTCGACAACCCCACCAAGATAGCCAAGCTCTGCTAAAGTCTTGATATGGTTTTTGCCCCACTTCCCTGCGCCTATTACGCATACTTTTTTGGAACTAGTTTTTTTCATTACGTTTCTCCTTGATAAAATTTCTCTTGCTGCCGCAGATCTGTTTACTCAATTATTCTAATGTCTCGATAATCTATATCCACAGAAATGGCTTGCATAATGCTGTCCAATGTCAAAACCATGCGGTGCCGGTTTTTGACATTGATGAGCACTCCTCTGACGCCTCTTAATGGCCCTTGAACGACCTCCACCTTCTGTCCTGGAGTCAAATAATCTATCCGCTGGATATCTTCTTTTTCTTTCAAAACAATTTTAATTGCTTCTAATTGATGTTCTGGTATCGTAGCTGGTATTCCCTTAAAAGATACCAATCTCACTACCCCATCGGTTTGCAAAACTGGCAGTCTATCTTTCAAGGCAATTTTGACGAAAACATAACAGCTAAAAAGCGGCTCCTGAACTGTTTTATAGCGATCGCTCCATTTGCGGTGAACAGTAATCAGCGGCAAATAGCTTTCAATACCTTTTAAATGAAAGCGATCATATACCCTTTTTTCATGCCTCGACCGTGTCGACAGCGCATACCAGTTGGGAATTTCATTTAATTTGCCATATATTGATTTTGCTGTTTCGTCCATACTTTTTATCAGCTCACTTCTCTTCTGGCCACAGCTCCGCCATGTCAGTCTCAAAAATTGAGCGGGCAACGTAGATATTCAAAAATAGTGCCTCTTATTTGCAATTATAA
>CAZNDR010000561.1:0-3146 GCA_964571835.1 uncultured Cytophagia bacterium
TTGAAACCTTTATCAAACAAACTTCTGGAGCTGGTCGCAGTGAAGACCAATATACATTGATGAAATCAAAGAATACATTTGACGTCGTAACTGGTCCAACGCCGGCATACGGCAATCCCGACCAAGGTTGGGGAAAAGGGCAAAGACCGGCCATCACCATGACCTTTTATGCGGCGCAAAAATATTGTAACTGGTTATCTAAAATAACCGGCAAAAAATACCGCCTGCCTACCGAAGCTGAGTGGGAATATGCAGCTCGGGGAAATACTTCAAGCTGTTATTTTTTTGCCGGTGATCCCAAAAAGTATTCTGCCAAAAGAATGTGGAACCGCTTTTTTGGTGTGGATACGGCTGTCATCAATTCTTATGTCGTCTATTCACAGAATAGCCAGAACAAAACACAATTACCGACGTTTGTCAAGCCGAATCCTTTCGGCTTGATCAATATGCTGGGCAATGTCAAAGAATTTTGTTCTGATTATTATTCTGCCCGGTCCTATGCCGCGTTCGGCAAAAACAGCATCATGGTCAATCCAACCGGTCCGGCTTCGGGCACGGAACGTGTTATCCGAGGTGGCTCTTTCAGAAGCGATGCAGCCCAAGTGCGAATTGCCGATCGAGATTCTACCCAACACGATTTGTGGATGCTGACTGATCCTCAAATGCCTAAAAGTCTCTGGTGGTATTCAGATAATAATGAAGTTGGTTTTCGGGTCGTTTGTGAATTTAACAAAGAAGGTCGTTTGGCGAACCACTAATTGCACGAATAATTTTTTTTAATTATCTGGCCATTAATAATTCTGCCATTTTTGATGCTCATCATAAAATGAGGCAACGGCCAATCAATTAAAATCATTTGCTTTTCAATTAAATTTATTTTGAATAGAATTTTAAAACAGGAGTAAGAAAATGGAAAAAGATTTTTCTCGTCGTCAATTTATTGGTATCGGCGCCGCTGCGGCTGGCGCTGCTATGATTTTAGGCTGTCAAGACAAAAAGTTTTCTCCCGCACCATTGCCGACATTTTTAGATCAAGCGCCGGAGGGCCCGGATTTAAACGTCGGCGTCATCGGTTGCGGCGGCCGCGGCACTGGCGCAGCCATTAATCTTCTCGATGCTGGAAAAGGGCTCAGAATCACCCATTTGGCCGATGTCTTTGCTGACCGGATTAATGATTGCGCCGGAAAAATTAAAGAAAAACAAGGATTCGAAATTCCTAGAGCCAATCAATATGTGGGCTTTGAGGCTTACCTGCGAGTGCTCGAATCCGATGTGGACGTCGTCATCTTGGCAACACCTCCCTATTTTCGTCCACGACATTATGAAGCAGCGATCGAAGCAAAAAAAAACGTATTCATGGAAAAACCAGTTGCTGTTGATCCAGATGGGATTCGCTCTGTGCTAAGCACGACGAAACGAGCCGTTGCTCTTGGCTTAAGCGTCGTTACCGGCACGCAGCGGCGACATCAACGAACCTATAACGCCACTTTCGCCCAAATAAAAAAAGGTGCCATTGGTGAAATCGTGTCAGCCAATTGTTACTGGAATCAGTCACAACTGTGGTACCGAACTTGGGATAAAAGCTGGACTGAAATGGAATACATGATCCGCGATTGGGTTAACTGGCAATGGCTTTCCGGAGATCACATTGTGGAACAGCATGTTCATAATCTCGATGTCATCAACTGGTTTACTGGAAAATATCCGATTAAAGCAGTGGCTTTTGGTTCGAGGCATCGCCGCGTGACTGGCGATCAATTTGATAATTTCAGTGTGGACTATGTATATGATAATGGCATGCACCTGCACAGCATGTGCCGTCAAATCAATGGCTGCGTCAACAATGTCTCTGAATGGATTGTTGGCACCAAGGGCGTCACCAATTGCCGAGACATGATTCAAGACCACAGCGGCAAAACCATCTGGGAATATCCGTATGAGAAAAATGAAAAGGGAGAGCCAATTAGGAGGGAAAAAGTTAATCCCTATGTTCAAGAGCACATCGACCTGATCACCGCTATTCGTACTCAGAAACCATTTGTCGAAGCTGAGAACACTGCTATTTCAAATATGGTTGCTATTATGGGACGCGTTTCTGCTTACATTGGAAAAGAGATCACCTGGGACGAAATGATGAACTCAGATTTACGATTGGGACCTAAAACTTTAGCCTTTGGTCCTGTCGATGTTGATAAATCAATTCCAATTCCGGGAACAGAAAAAAATGAACAATAGATAAGTAGTTATCGCAGACCAGATTTTTTGATAGATTTGGTCTGCTTTCTTGGTATGTAAAATGATCGATTAAAAATAGTTGACAACTGGGGAAGGCAATTTATCATGAAAAACAAAGGTAATCCCAACCGCCGAGAATTTATCAAATGTTCACTTGCCGCAGCGGTGTTCACCATTGTTCCGCGGCATGTATTAGGTGGACAGGGCTATACTGCACCCAGTGACCAACTGACCAAAGCTATTATCGGTGTTGGTGGAATGGGCCGAAGCCACATGCGCTATGAAGGAGCTCGGCTGCTGGCAGTTTGTGATGTTGACGAAGAACATTTGAACCAAGCTTTGGAATTAGCGGGTCCAGAGGTCAAAGGCTATCGAGATTTCCGGGAGGTTTTAGAAAGATCCGATATCGATATTGTGCACATTCCTACGCCACCCCATTGGCATGGACTGATCGCTATTGCGGCGGCAAAAGCGGGCAAAGATATTTGGTGCGAGAAACCAATGACACGAACTATCTACGAAGGGCAAAAAGTGGTAGAAGCAGTGCAACAAAATGGGCGGATTTTCCGCATCAATACCTGGTTTCGCTTCAGCGGTGATTTTTATGGTTATGGCAGCACAGTTTTGCCGATCAAAAAAATTGTTCAGGCTCGGCTGTTAGGCTGGCCGCTGACGGTCACTGTTAGCGGTTTCACCGGCTTTGATTGGAAGTTTTATTGGAGCGGAAAAACTCATATCGTGCCGCAGCCGATTCCCAAAGTTTTGGATTACGATTT
Organism: uncultured Cytophagia bacterium; assembly: GCA_964571835.1. Taxonomy (GTDB): domain Bacteria; phylum Zhuqueibacterota; class Zhuqueibacteria; order Thermofontimicrobiales; family Thermofontimicrobiaceae; genus CAZNDR01. The sequence goes on from CAZNDR010000561.1 coordinate 3,012, forward strand.
CTGGCTGGGACCGGCGCCTTATAAACCTTATCATCCGCACCGGGTGCATGGCACTTTTCGCGGCTACTGGGATTACGACGGCGGCGGGCTTGGCGACATGGGCATGCACTTTCTCGATCCGGTTCAATATTTATT
>CAZNDR010000562.1:0-3129 GCA_964571835.1 uncultured Cytophagia bacterium
GATCCAGATAATGTTTTCCGGTTTGATAAGGCGGAAAAGTTTTTCCACTACCTGTCGGTAATCAGCCTGCCAATTTTCATAGTAAATCAGCGGATCAAAATGAAATGCCAACATAAAGCCGTGGCGCTGGCATTTTTCAGCGGCTTCCAAGCGTTCGTCTAAAGTTGGCGCATCGCTTTCTTCATTTTGAATGATAGTCGGCGTGTTAAGCGACCAGGCGCAAATAGTGCGACGGTGGTGCGGTTCGAGCAAAAAATTTTCAATCTGGGTCGTTTTGGTTTTTAGTTCGATCACGGCATTTTTTTTGTCAGCAAAAAAGCGAACCAGGTCTCGGCTGTAATTGGTCAAAAAATCGGTGCTCAAACTATCTGCCAGCTCGCCGCTGCCGACACGAAAAATTTTGTCCGCTGGCGCAGAAAATTTTTCTTCCAGTTCGCTTAACAGGTCTTCGATATTCACATAAACGATTATAAAAGGACTGTTCAAATAGCCTTGCAAAATGCAGTAACTGCAATTGATTTCACAATTATTCACCAGGTTCAAAATCTGATAGCCGCAGCAGATATATTTTTGCGTGCCGGGACATTTTTTCAAAAAGCCGCTTTTCTGAAAAGCCAGTAGCAAAGGTTTTTGGTGAGCTTCATAGCTCGCTGAAGTGCCGGCTTGCTGACGAATAAAATCAGAGATATTTTCAATAATTGTCGGTGACGGCGTCGGTAGTCGCGAAAGAATTTGCCTGGTAGTCTGGCAATTGATTACCGATTTTTCGACATATATTTTTGCTGGTCGATAGTTTTGAGAAGGCATGTTATTCCATTAGCTTTTCCAATTCTTTCATTCTATTTTCTTCAGCGAACTGATTCAGTTGTCGCACCAATTTTTTGAATTCAGCTTGATTTTTGAAATTCAATTCAAAGCTGAATTTTTCACCTTCAAAAAACGCCGGCGGTCGCAGCATCAAACTGGGTGGCAATTTCAGGCTCTTTTTAAATTGATCAAATTTTTCTTCAACGACCGAAAACCGGGGATACCTCAATTTTTTCAGTTGATCTTTGAGACGATTAATTTTTACTGGCGCGGTGAGTTTCTCATCTCTAAGGATGGCCTGAATCTCTGGCTTCTCCATGATGTTGCTGATGGTAATCGATGATGCCTTGGAAATGTCACGGAAAAATTGAAGAAATTCACGCTGGTTGTTTTTGCCAATTTTCAGCGAGACAAACAGATCAAAAACTTGTTTTGCGACGTGTTTCTCCAACTCAGAAAGCGAGAACGCTGTTTCGGCGGTGACAAAATCATCAATGATACTTTGTTTGAGATAATCTTCCAGAACTGAGATTTTGAGCAACCGTTCGATGACAGTGGGATTGTGTCCCAATTCCAGGAATGGCAAAAAGTGAGCGGCAATCTTTTCATCAGGTACCTCAAAAAGGTACTTCAATTTATGAACAACGTGGGCTTTTTCCACCAAATTGAGTTGCCGACTGCCGATATTTTCAAACAGCGCTATTTGAAATAACGACAACGAAGGCTGAAAATTTTCACTTTCAAAACAAAGGGCGGCGGCAGATTCTGTCATCAATTGCTTTAAAACCAGCAGGCGTTTATAACCGCACACGATACGATAACAAAGCGGTGTTTTTTTTTCCAAAATCAGAGGATAGAGCACACCAACATTTTTGATGGACGCCGCTAACTGACCTAGATCCGGCTTAAAAGCAACAATATAACTCTCGTCATCAAAATCGATCTGGCTTAATTGAACCTCGGTTAATTGTGGTTTGGTCACGTTCAATCTATCTCCCACAGCGTTAAAGTCCTTAATGCGTCCAGCCGGCTCCGCCCGTAGTTAGGCTAAAAATAGAAAATAGAAAAATTCATATTGATAGTATGAATGGCCAGTCAAAAAACTGTCTGGACTAAAGCCCAATTGGTTACGGCTATCTTGGGTTTCTCCGCCATACATGGCGGAGCTATTAATAAATATTGAATAGCTCCGTTCTTTAGAACGGAGAATTTGATAAATTGCCCTGAGATTTTTGGGCTTTAGCCCTTCTGTTTATGCGACAATAAAGCAACTGGTCATTCACATTGATATTTTAAGTTCATTGAGAAAAAATTTATTCAACGACTGAACCAAGAAATTATTGAACAAAAAAGCGCCCCTAGCGAAAAGCCAACCACGAACAGCGAGAACCCAGCCTTAAAAATCATTCATAAAATAAATTTATCTTTGATTCTGAGGTAACGATCTCCCTCTTCTTTTTTCGCCCGCTTGAAAAAGCCGTTGGCCAGAACATCACATTTTTTATGAAGCGTACGAATAGTCGCCTTTTCATCTTCGTCCGACAGGCAGTTTGATTCCAGCATTTTTATCAACGCTTTGACGCGATAGCGATCCATTCCCCAATAGGCGTTGGAAAGTTGATCGGCATGCCCCCCATATTTGACAATCAACGGCATATTAATAAATTGGATCGGATAAACAAGACTCGCCCGCAGCCATAAATCATAATCCTCACACACGATCATTTTTTCATCGAATACACCAATTTTGTCAAAAACCTCCCGATGCAGCAAAACTGATGACGGACTAATGATGCAAAGCGGTAGACATTTTTGGTAAATCCAGCCGGAATATTTTTGATGAATTTTTTTTTGGTTGATACGAACGCCATTCCGAATCCAGATCTCATCGGTGTAGCAGATTTTGATTTCGGGATGCTTTTCAATAAGATTGATCTGGGATTCTAATTTTCTTTTCAGCCAGCGGTCATCAGAATCCAAAAAACAAATAAGCTCGCCCATTGCCTTGCTGATGCCAAGATTTCGGGCGGCGGCCGGTCCGCGATTATCCTGGAAAAAATATCTTATGTTCGCTTCATATTTTATCAACAGACTTCTGGTAATATCCGTTGAGCCATCATCGACAATGATTAACTCAAAATTTTGATACGATTGCTGGAGCACCGATTCAATGGCATGTTTTATCCAGCTACAGCGATTGTAAGTCGGAATGATGATGCTAACTTTCGGATTTTGCTTTCTGCCAGTCAAAGCGTTCTATCTATTTATTGATGCGTATCATTATTTTAAGGGTTGAAAATTAATGTTTCCTAAAAAGAAAAG
>CAZNDR010000563.1:0-3127 GCA_964571835.1 uncultured Cytophagia bacterium
CATGATACGTGTTTTGCTCGCGTGTAATAAAATAATCCAGTTTACCCTGAACCTGCGGCACATCCTCGGGAAAATCTTGCGTATCAGGCTCAGAATTTGAGAGTTGCCTTGCCTTCTCGCGCAGACCATCCATTAAATCTTCTGGTCGTCCTTTGCTTGCCTTAAAACCTCTGTCTACTTCCAGGGCGCTCTTGAATTTCTCATGAAATTTTAGTAAATCTTGCACAGTTTCAAAAAGAGCATACACCTGACGGTTATCTTCTTTTAGCTGGATATTATCTTGTTCCAACTGATTCCGATATCGATTGGTTACCGCATATTTATAATAGAAGACCGCACCCACAAAAATATGAACTGTCAGGATAATGGCCAGAACCAGCAGTATCTTGACTGTTACAAATTTAATTTTAAAACTGAATGGATCGGAATAATCATCAGGAATTAAAAGAATGGATAAAATATTTTTTCGTTGCTTTGGTTTCTTCATGGCTTCACATCAGCTATTGTAACAATTCTATTAAGCGCTCCAAATCGTCGTCCGAATAATATTCTATTTCGATCAGGCCGCCTTTTTTGCCCGGTTTCACTTTCACTTGTGTCCCTAACGATGTTCTCAGCTTTCCTTCTGCTTCGACGATAAAATAAGGTTTTCCCTCTTCGGTTTTAGGTGTCCGCCTTTTTTTATTCCCAGCATTTACTAACCTCTCGACTTGCCTGACGGAAATTTTGTCTTTAATGATCTTTTGCCAGATTTTACTCTGCAATTCCTTATCATCAATGGTAATGAGCGCCCGGCCATGCCCCATGTCCAATTCTCCACGCTTCATGCTTTCCTGTATCTTGTCGGGAAGTTTTAACAGACGCAAGAAATTTGCCACAGTAGAGCGCTCTTTGCCAACCCGCTGGGAAACCTGCTCTTGAGTCAAATGACAGTCAGCCATTAATTTTTGATAGGCTCTGGCAATATCGATGGGATTTAAATCTTCCCGCTGGATATTTTCAATTAAGGAAAGCTCCAGCATATCTTCATCGTTTTCCACGCTGAGAATGTAAGCTGGCACCTTTTCAATTTCCAGCGCCATCACGGCTCGCAACCGTCTCTCGCCAGCAATCAATTCATAGCCATCTTCAGTTTTGCGCACCGATAGCGGTTGGATGATGCCCTTTTCGGCAATGGAGTTTTTTAATTCTTCCAGGGCAGATTCATCAAAATTTAAGCGTGGCTGAAAGGGATTTGGCTTAATACGACGAACATCAATCTCCTGTATGGAGCTGACCCGTTCTTCGGTTTCTTCAGGCGCTATCTCAGGAATTAGCGCTCGCAGGCCTCTCCCCAATCTTTTATCGGCCATTCTTAATGAATTCCTCTGCTAAACTCATATAATTTTCAGAGCCGGTAGAAACTGCATCGTAAAGAATTATCGGCTTGCCAAAACTTGGCGCTTCGCTGATTCGCACATTCCGATTAATAACCGTTTCATAAACTTTTTTATCAAAAAAACGCTTGACGTCATCAGCGACCTGGCGCGACAGATTCAGCCGATTATCAAACATCGTCAACAGCACTCCCTCAATCTCTAATTTTTTGTTCAAATGCTTTTGTACTAGACGTATGGTGTTCAATAATTGACTTAATCCCTCCAGCGCATAATATTCGGTTTGAATCGGTATCAACACAGAGTCGGAGGCTGTCATCGCATTTAGAGTCAACAATCCTAATGAAGGTGGACAATCGATGAAAATGTATTTATATTGATCCTTTATTTTAGGCAGCGCATTGGCTAACACTTTCTCCCGAGAAATGGCGGACACCAATTCAATTTCTGCTCCTACCAAATCCTGATTGGAAGGCACCAAATCTAAATATTTTAATTCGGAATGCAAGATGACGTCTTTGATTTCCACTCCTTTTATCAGAACATTATATATGCCCGTGTTAATTTTTTTTGTATCAAATCCCAACCCACTCGTGGTGTTTGCTTGGGGATCAATATCGATCAGTAGCACTGGATACTCTGCTACAGCTAAACAAGCTGATAGATTCACCGCCGTCGTCGTTTTTCCTACGCCACCTTTCTGATTGGCAATTGTGATCACTTTACCCATTAAACGCCTCCGGATTCATAAATCATCGGTAAATATACATTTTTCTTGTTATAAAATCAAGTTAAAAATTTAGTGTCACGGCAAGCCCACCTAACCGCTTTGCTTAAAAAACAACCCGAGTCGAGGCACTAAATTTTGAAATATTTACTGACTTAATCGTTATTGAAATCTCTCTGTCATTGAACGAATACAAATGAAATTGTTTCCCCGCAAAGTATCTATTTTGCCAATTGATGAAAAAACTATTTTCTGAAGAAAAAATGAGGAAATGTGCGGTTTATCTTGCTGCTAGATCAATAAAAAAACGCCGTAAAAAAATCGTTGTACGGCGTTTGATCACATGAATCACATAATTTAAAAAAGGATGTTTGCCTCACCTTGCAAACAGGCAGGGTCTTTTTTCAACTTGAAACCACTTGTTTTCAAATTGAAGTTAAGTCAGATCTCTTGTCCGGTTAGGAATTCTAATTTCTTGGCCCACAGTTAGCTCGTCTTGGCTTGACAGGTTGTTGATTCGTTGAATTACCCGGCTCGGAACACCATAAAGCCGAGAAAGCTGTTGCAGCGTTTCTCCTTGTTCAACAACATGAATCACAAAGCGAGAGTCTTGGTTTTCGGTTAAATCATCCGCCTCTGCCTCAGCCTTTGTCTGCTGATTCATCGCTGATGCCGTTTTGCTTTCCGGGCTAATTTTTGAATTAACAGCCTCAACGAGTTCAGCGGCTAACTGTTGCGTCGGAACCAATTTTTTAAGCTTTTCCTTAAGAACCAAATAGTTGATTCTAATGTCACCGTCCAGAATCCGTTCTTTTTTCAAATAACTCATGCCTGTGTGAAGCACCAACACCACAATCACCACCTTCACCATAAATTTAAACATCGTCCCATCCTCCAGATGTTGGTACACGTCCGCTGAAAAATAAAACCAGATCTGAATCATTTATCCAAATCTGTCCTGGTTTCAACAATATTTATGCCAAGCTGTTAATTATAAAAATGAAAATTTCTAAATATATTGTCA
>CAZNDR010000564.1:0-3119 GCA_964571835.1 uncultured Cytophagia bacterium
GTGTATCTCTAAATTTGCAGACGATATCAAGGTGAAAATGCGGAATGATTAGCACCTGCGGAATTTTTCCGCAAAAATGGAGATAGTTAAAGAGGTGCCAAAAACAGAGATGGTCTCCACTTCTGAGGTGGAGACCATCTCCTTGAATAAGCTAATGTTCAAAAGAGCCCATTATTTTTTCCAAATATAAATAATACTTCTTCGGCAGACCTTTGAACGCTGGCGAAGCTGTTCCTTCCTTTTCGTACAACTCTCGAGAAACTCTTAAATTGGAAATATAGTCTGCCACTTTTGCTTTGACCTTATTGATTATCAACTCATCATCAACCGCGGCAATCTCTCGCGCTGCTTTATCAATATCGAAATTGGCTTTCACTACCTGCTCAAAACAGATGCCTCGAAAATATTCGGTAACAGTACCGCGATCTCGATTGCCCAGCGCTTTGGCAGTCAACGAAATAGCCGCATGGGCAAACTTTAGCGAACGCATTTTTTCCAGTATTTGGTCTTCGAGAGGCAAATAATTTAGTTTAATTTCCTGCTTGGAAAGCTCGTCCGGAAGATCAATTTCGCGAATGATCTTTCTGCCCTCACTTTGAGCCAGCAGCGCCGCGCGGCGAACGACATTTTCTAATTCTCTCACATTGCCAGGCCACTCATAATTATTGAAAATATCCCTCACTCGATTGGAGAATGTCATGGTTGGCGGATAGTGGTATTTTTTCAAAAAGTGGGCAGCCAGCAAGGGCACGTCGTCAAGACGTTCCCTTAGAGGCGGCAGTTGAATGAGAAAGCCATTCAACCGATAAAATAGATCAATCCGAAAGCGGCGGTTTGTCAGTTCTGCTGGCAAATCTTTGTTGGTGGCAGCAAGTATCCGCACATCGACCTGCCGCGTCTCCTCGCTGCCCAATCTTTCAAATGCGCCTTCCTGCAATACACGGAGCAATCGAATTTGAAAGGTGGGCGTGGTTTCGGTGATTTCATCCAGAAAAACAGTGCCGCCATCTGCCAACTCAAATCGGCCTCTGCGAGGTGCCTGAGCTCCGGTAAAAGCGCCTTTCTCATGACCAAATAGTTCGCTGTCCAATAAGGTCTCCGGCAGTGATCCGCAATTGATCGCAACAAATAGTTTTTCTTTTCGGTGGCTTGATTGATGAATTGCCCGGGCAATCACCTCTTTGCCTGTGCCAGTCTCGCCGGTTATTAAAACCGGAATATCATTAGTCCCAACCTTGGCGACCAAATCAAGCACCTGTTCCATTTTGCTGCCTGCTGCAAAGACAATATCAGAAAATTTGATTTCAGGGGCTCTCCGTATCGATGGTGCTGAGGCGTGAAGGTCAGACAGCTCTTTTTCAAGTTTTGCTATTTCCACCTGTTGCTGCTCGGCTAACTGTTGGGTGTTTTCTGATTTTGTTGTTTCGCGCTGCAATAATTGTTGCAGCTCGAATAGTTTATTTTTTGCTTCATTAATCTGCTGCTGTTTATGAACAATTTTTTGTCTTAATATTTTTTTGATCGCCTCTTGTTTTTGCTGTGCAGCCAGGGTTTTGTTTAGGCCGAAAGTTAAATTTATCATTACAAAAAATAGCGTGGGATAAAAGAGTGGAAAAATCAAATTGGCATAGCTGAAAAAAAGTATGGAGAAAATCCAGTAACCTGACATGATAAAAAAGCTGCCGAAAACGATTAGCAAAAATTTGTCGCTGCGCCAGGCGAACCAGATAAGTGCAACCAAGAGGAGGAAAATAAAATATTCCAGCGCTGGCGGGACTTCTCTTAAATAATTTTTTTGAATAATATTTTCCGCCACAGTAGCATGAATGAGCGAAGCCGGCAATGAATTGTCTAACGGCGTTACCACTATTTTAGCTATTTTTGGATCGATAACCGCCAGAAGAACCAGTTTATTTTTAAAATATAGTGAATCCGCTTTTGGTTCGAATGATTGAAGCAGATTGACAAAACTAATAGCTTGCAGGTCATTTAAGCCACCAAAATGGTTGAGGCGCATTTTGCCAGATGGATTGACGGGAATGAGGGATGTTTTTCCAGAACAATCTTTAATAATAATTTTGTTTTGGTAAACTTCGATGCTGTCTGGTTCGCCCAAAAAGAGCTGCGCCATTTTATTGCCGAATGACGGAGAAAAGCGGCTATCAGTTTGAGCAAATATAGGAACGTAGCGAATAATGGCTTCATTTCCCAGATTGCTGAATCCTAATCCAGCCGCGTGATCGGACAATTTTTTTATGGGGTAAGTCGGTAACGTTCCCCGCACTAATGTGGTCGGACCATTTTCAGCACTGATTAAATTTGAAAAAACAAAAGGCAGGCAAACTTTGCCGGTGGCTTTGAAAATCTCTGCCAATGAATTATCGAATTCTGGATAAATACGGTTTGGTTGGTCGAAAGAAATATCAAAAGCAATTACTTTGGCGCCGAGCACCTCGAGCATGTAAGTAGCATACCAATAATAATCGCGGGTGATCGGCCAACCGCCTAATGCCTGAATGTCGTTATTGTCAATATAAACGAGAACGATATCTTCTGATAATTGCCGACTGCCGCGGATTTTGAACAACAAATCTACAAAACTATTATCTATCGATTCATTCCACGAAAGCGGAAGCGAGGATAAAATAAAAAAAATGATGATAAATATCGAGAGGATAAAAATCAGCCATTGGGAAAATATTGGATCTTGTTTTTTCATGGCACTAATAACGTAACGTAGATTTGATAGTTGCGGTAAAGGTAAAGGATTTTGGAATAAATGTCAATTAAAAAATAAGATGATTTGTAATCCATCAGTTTGGGTGCGAATTTGAAACTGCTGAAGCAGTGGTATTCATCTGCAGTGCATGGTAACACGATGATAAATCATGGTGCTTGTTCAGGCAGCGCCTTGAATTTAATAATCACCATAATCGACGAAGGTGTCAATATTTTTCTCCTGGAGTACGTCAAGAATTATTTTAGATGAATCCATTATCACAGCTGTCTTTGTCCCTTCTTAATATGAATGGCCAGTCAAAAAGCTGATTGGGCGAAAGCCCATGTGATTTCGGATTTCTCAAGTTTCTCCGCCATAAAAGGCGGAGCTATTCATAAAA
>CAZNDR010000565.1:0-3102 GCA_964571835.1 uncultured Cytophagia bacterium
GAAACACTCCAATTCGCTATGATGGTGAACTTGATGATTTTTAATAATGGAGTGCTGCGCCTTCATGCGCCGCGGTTTCGCATAAAGGCGAAACACTCCAATTCGCTATGATGGTGAACTTGATGATTTTTAATAATGGAGTGCTGTGCCTTGATGAGCCGCAGTTTCGCATAAAGGCGAAACACTCCATGATAAATTGGAGTGCGGCGCCTTTATGCGCCGCTGCCGCTGCGTTTCGCATAAAGGCGAAACACTCCCCCTTTAATCAGGCAAGCTATGACAAACGAAAAAAATAAATTCTATTTTTTTATTTTGATTATTACTTTATTCCGGTTGGTCTACATCAACTTTGTTCCGCTGGTGCCTCAAGAAGCCTATTACTGGAAGTACGCCAAAAATTTAGCCTTGAGCTATTTTGATCATCCACCCATGGCAGCGTACCTCATCGCACTATTCACCGGTTTGGGCGGAGACTCAATATTTTTTATCAGACTCGCCAGCGTTTTATTTTCTGCTGGGCTCATGCTGCTGCTGTACAAAATCACCCTTCGGCTTTTTGAAGAAACGACCTGGGCGTTACAGACGATAATAATTATTAATTGCACGATTCTTTTTTCCATCGGCGCAACCGTCATCACACCTGATGTGCCGCTGCTATTTTTCTGGACACTTTTCATTTATTTCCTGATTCGGCTGAACGAATCAAATCAAGCCCGGTGGTGGTACTTTTCTGGGCTGGCGCTGGGCTGCGCGCTGCTCAGCAAATACTCAGCGATTTTAATTGTGCCTGGGATTTTTATTTACCTTTTGCTGTCTAAAACACAACGACACTGGTTGACAACCGTTCACCCATATTTTGGACTGTTGTCAGCTTTTATTGTTTTTATGCCGGTAATTATTTGGAATGCTCAGCACGATTGGGTCTCGTTTGCCTTTCAATCATCGAACCGATTTTCAGCAATGAAACGGCTGAGGCTCGATTTCTTTGGTCAATTAGTTGGTTCACAATTATTCATGCTCACGCCATACCTTTTTTTCTTTGTCTTTGGCGGTTGGTTTTATGTGGGCAAGAAAAGTTGGCAGGAAAAAGACGATAGATTATCGCTGCTGTTTTGGCTCAGTTTGCCGGTATTTGTTGTTTTCACTGCTGCCAGCTTTCGCAGCCTGGCAAAAATGAACTGGCTGGCTCCAGCCTACATCACCTCAATTATTGCCGGTCTTTATTGGATAGCTACGGCAAGCAGCCCAGTGGCGGCTTTGGCAAAAAAATTATTCAAACCCGGATTAATTTTGGGATTGATACTGGTTATCTTGATGCACCTGTTGCCAATTGTTCCGCTGGTGCCGCTACGCAGCGGCGATACGTGGACGGGCTGGAAGGAGCTGTCCCAGCGGCTTCTGGAAATGAAAAAAGAGATGGGCGAAAGCACCTTCATCTTTGGGCATGAATATAAAATTCCCAGCCAGATCACATTTTACACGCCTCAGCATGAAGAAACTCACGCCGGCGAAGTGATTGGTGAAAATGGCTTGCAATATGCTTATTGGACGACTATCTCTCAATTGATTGGCAAAAATGCAATTTTTGTTACCAGCGATGCGCAACGCTATAAAAAGATAGATAATTTGGAACGATATTTTGAAAGAGTCGAGCAGGATAACCCGCTGAAAATTTCTCATCACGGAAAAGTTTTCCGGACATTTTACCTCTATCGCTGTTATGGCTATAAAGGTGCTCAACCATGAAAATTGAGCTGAAAAACTATGGGAAAAAATTATGGCAGACTGAGCACGTCCAGCGTTTTGTCAAATTTGGCATTGTCGGTGGCAGCGGCGTTTTGGTGAACATGGGCTTTTTGTGGCTGTTCACCGAAGTTTGTGGTCTTTTTTACCTTGTCTCCAGTGTACTGGCTATCGCTTTGGCCATGGTAAATAATTTTATCTGGAATGATTTGTGGACCTGGCGGGGAAAAGGTGCAGCCGGCAGCCGCGCTTTTTTCATCAGATTATTAAAATTTTGTGTCGTAGCCAGCATCGCTGGTTATGGGGGAAATTTGGGAATACTCTGGCTGCTGACCCACTTTTTTCAGTTTCATTATTTGATAGCCAATATCTTTGGCATAGCAGTGGGAACCGTGATTAATTATTTTTTAAATCATTACTGGACCTTTGCTGCTAGCAATCGGGGTGCAGTAGTTTCCAATTGATCAAAAGTTTTGTAAGCGATCACAGGGTGAAAAAAATAGTAAATTTGGCATATGCAGAGAATAGACCACGGATGACACGGATGACACGGATGAACACGGATTAGTTCAGTTCTCCTTGGACTCCTCACAGAGCCGACAGTTTTAAATGCGCCAAACCAATTTTGAATTTGGCCATTGGGGGCAAGGTAAATGGTTTCATTTCTAATCGTCTTCAGATTTCTCCGTGCGAATCAGTTTTATCCGTGTTATCCGTGTTCTATTTTTGCTTGCTTCTTGCCATGGCTCTTATCATCCCGTGATTGGCTACAAAGTTTTGATCATAAAAAAACTGCTTTTAAAAAATTTGCGATGGCATCGCTCAAAGCGATGCGATCGCTCAGTCTTAATAAGTATGTTTTACTTTAGGCGTTTAATAATGTGATAGCCAAAAGGCGTCTCCACAATATCGGACACTTTGCCGACCTTTAATTTAAAGGCAGCCTCTTCAAAAGGTTTCACCATATCCCCGCGGCTAAATTCCGATAAGACACCTCCATTTTTACTGCTCGGGCAATCTGAATACAGCTTGGCTAATTCGGAAAAATCCGCACCGGCGGCTATTTTCTCTTTTATCTTTTTTATCTGTTCCAGCGCTTCTGCTTTGGTAATCGTTATTTCCGCCGGCGCTTTCATCGAGCCCTGATACATAATTAAGATGTGAGCGGCTGAAATTTTATCGGGTGCTCTTTTCCCGCAACCGCTTAACAGCAAAACCAAAGCCAGTAAGGTTAATAAAACTACTCCTAAAATTTTTTTCAAGTTTTCCTCCGTCAGTATAATCATATTTTTTTATGTGAGACTTAATATTTAATTGTCTTCTTTGGGCTAAGTTCCAAATTCTTATTACAAATCTGAT
>CAZNDR010000566.1:0-3101 GCA_964571835.1 uncultured Cytophagia bacterium
CAGCTGGGCAAGGTCATTTTTTTAGCTTCAACAAGTATAACATAATTAATTTGTCTGTTTACATTGAGATCTGTTTTTCGCCGATATGAACAGCCATAAAACCAAACAGAATTTTTTTGTAAAATACGTTTTGCCAGCCGCATTTTGTCATGAGCTGGACTATTTGTTCTGCTGTATAAAAATTTTCAATCGATAATGGTAAATAGCTGTACGGATCAGAATATTGAGATAATAGCCTTCCTATCAGCGGAATAATTCGTTTGAAATAGATCAAGAAAATCAGTTTTAAGAATGGATTGTCAGGTTTCATCATTTCTAAGGTGACGACTTTAGCTCCCTTTTTGGCGAGGCGAAAAAATTCGATAAATAATTTTTCTACATCAGTCACATTGCGCAAGGAAAAGGCGGTGATAACTCCATCGAACGTTTCGTTTTTTAGTGGTGTGAGCAACGCATTAGCTGCAATTAAACCTGCTGGTTGATGCCCATTATGCTGATCAAATTTTTCTTTTGCCTTTGATAATAGAGGAAAACAAAAATCCAAACAAATGATGTTAATCTCTGGAGTCACCTGCAATGCAGATAAAGACAGATCACCAGTGCCGGTAGCGACATCCAATAGCAACGAATCTTTTTCATAATGTGCCAGGCGCATCGCTCGCCGCCGCCAACTCATGTCCAGACCAAATGACATAATGCGGTTCATCTTATCATAATAGTTCTCTATCTTAGAAAATAAATTCTCAATATAAATTTCTTTTTCTTCCGCGGTTCGGTATCGGTCCAACAATGATTTCATAATCTATTGACATCTCGCTCAAAAAAGTAATCCAAAAAATTAAATTTCAAATTGCGTTTTGGCAGCTGGTGCCGGAGTTTCAGAGACCAAAAGTTGTCTGATTTTTTCAATTATAATCGTCGTGGAAATGCCCGCCACTTCTGGCAGAATGATAATAGCGCCGCCATAATTTTCAACTGCCTTGCGCTCATCCTGATTAATCGTTTCCAGAGTGTAGTCACCACCTTTGATATAATAATCGGGCTGCAAAGCTTCAATAATTTTGATTGGTGATTTATCCTCGAAAATGACAATATAATCCACACAGGTCAATGCCTGCAAAACCTGGGCACGATGAGTTTCGTGACAGATGGGGCGCAAATCGCCCTTATATCGTTTGACCGACAAATCGCTGTTCATCCCCACTATTAGCACATCACCGTAATTTTTTGCCCGCGCTAAATAGTCAACATGCCCAGCATGCATAAAATCAAAACAACCATTGGTCCAGGTTATTTTCTTTCCCATTGACCGCAGTTTTTTTACAAGTTTTAAGAGCTGTTCCAGTGTCAATAATTTATCCATGTTCCTATTCCTCTGTTCATAAAAATATCGTTAATAATTTTCGAGTAAAATTTTTAGCAGCCGATTAAAAAATCATCAATCAAGCGATTCTCCTATCCATCAAGGTAGCAATTCACTGATTAACCAACCAATTCAATGATTCACTATTCCGCTAATCCGCAAATCCATCAGTTAGATATTGGAATTACGCAATTTTACGTTATCCATCTTGACACTTCTTTTCAAAGAAATAGTGGGCTTCTACCAGCGAACACAACGTATGATAAATTAGTTGATGTTGTTCCTGAATTCGATTCGTAGCAGTGCCAGGCGCTTTGATGGCAATGTCAACCATGGAGGCCAGTTGACCGCCTTTTTGCCCGGTCAGTCCAATAGTTCGCATCCCCTTGACTTTTGCGACGGACACAGCATAAGCTACATTTGCTGCCATGCCGCTGGTGCTAATGCCGAGCAGGACATCATCTTTTTTGCCCAAGGCAAAAAGCTCCTGCGCATAGCCAATGCCTGGCAAGTAAATGTCATTTTCCACTGCTGATTGCAAGGAATGATTCAAACCTAAAACAGAAACGCGAAAGCCATATTCGAGTGCTCGTGACAACTGGTCCCCAAAAGCAATGGCTTGGAATTTTTGTTTATCAGCCGCGGTTAATTCACGCTTCCGCTCATACGATTTCAACATTTCGCCGGAAATGTGAAGTGCATCAGCAAAGCTGCCGCCATTACCGCAAAGAAAAAGCGTCCCACCGCCATCAAAACAATTCACTATCATCATATAAGCACGAATCAAATGGTTGGCAATTTTTTTGAGCTGCGGATTTTTTTCAATAAAATTAATGGCAATCTGAACCACATCCGGATGTTGCTGAATAAATTGAACCACATCTTTTGAGAATTGATTTTTGCCAATGGTCATTTTTTCCCCTTATAAATTTTATTATTCCGAATTGCCATTGCCCCAGGTCTCTGGTCTGTATTTTAATCTTTCCACTTCAACAAGAATCAAACCAAAATCACGGGCAATCGTGTCTGGAAATTCAGATTCGTCAGCTGGCATCAAATGGGAGGTGCAGGCTCGCAATAAACTGGCATAATATTTTTTGTCAAACTCCGTTTGAGGCTCCCAACCTTTAATGTCTTGCAAGATCGAGAACCACATTGTCTTCATGCCTATTGCCCGAGCTGGTTTGATATCATTATCGATCCTGTCGCCAATCATAATTGCTTCTTCCGGTTGACAGCCGGCTTGTTCAATGGCCCAGCGGAAAAATTCCTGATCTGGCTTGAACATATTGACCATCTGGCTAATGCCAACTACTTTGAAATATTTCAGCAAATCATGGCTGCGTAATATTTGTTCCGTAACTTTTGGTTGATTGGCAATAATGCCTAATTGATATTTTGCCGCAAGCGACTTGATCACCGGCACGATATCTGGCATGAGTGGACTCAGGGCAGCCCAGTTTTTGCTTAACAGACTTAAAATGGCGGGCTCATAGCTTGACCATAGGTCTCGGCCAAGATGTTTAAGCGCCACCTGTACATAATGTCGCCCATTTCGTTCTTTTAATATAAAATGCTCACGATCTCTCATTAAGCGATCAAAGCTGACATTATTTCCCTGCTCTTGAATTGCTTTAAAAATTTCATGATAATAAAAAGCCATTGCTGGATCATCATTTAAAATTACATTGCCCACATCAAAAAAAATCCATTTGATCATATCTCAACTCATTTATTG
>CAZNDR010000567.1:0-3101 GCA_964571835.1 uncultured Cytophagia bacterium
TAATTTATTGACTTTTGTTTTGATGGTTTTAGAGTCAATCATTTTATCGCCTTTGTTGCAAATTTGATAATCGTGTTTATTTTTTAAGAAGAATAATAAAATTCATACAAAAAATCAAGCAAATAGTTGGAGATAAAACCATGCAAAAACTCAAAGCCCTACTCATCGATGATGACAAACAATTCTGTCAGACCTTTGAAACATTGGCAGGAGATACATTTAATCTTGCGCTTGCTCATTCCGGCAAAGATGGCTTAAGCCAATTTGAAAAGAACGATTTTGATGTGGTATTCCTGGATTTAAAATTAGGGCGCGGCATGGATGGCCTGGAGGTTTTAAAAAAAATAAAAAAATTTAATAAAAATATCCCGGTCATTATGGTCACCGATTATGCAGCAGTGGACACCGCTGTCGAAGCCATGAAATTAGGCGCCTTTCATTATACCTCCAAATCGCCAAACATTCAAGCGCTAAAACTAATCATCGAGCGGCAAATTGAGCAGATAAGCTGGCGTTTGCTCCAAGAGCAAGAGGCAAAGGAACAAGACACCCGTTGTCTCACCAAAAATCCCGCCATGTTATCGATTTTGAAGCAAATGGAAAAGATAGCTCGCACCAACGCTACAGTCTTGATCACCGGCGAAAGTGGTGTGGGCAAGGAAGTCTGTGCCCGAGAAATTCACCAATGCAGCCAGAGAAACAACAAACCGTTTGTGCCCATCAATTGTAGCGCTCTGCCGCAATCGCTATTTGAAAGCGAATTTTTTGGTTTTGAAAGAGGCGCCTTCACCGGCGCAGAACGTCAGAAAAAGGGGAAACTGGAGCTCGGCAATGGCGGTACGATTTTTCTCGATGAAATCGGCGATCTACCTCTTGAATCTCAGCCCAAAATATTGCGCGCCATCGAAGAGAAAAGATTTGAGCGACTTGGCGGAACAGAAACCATCGCTGTTGATGTGAGAATAATAGCTGCCTCCAATAAAAATTTGCCGCAGATGGTAACAGAAAGGCAATTCCGGGAAGACCTTTATTATCGTTTAAGCGTCATTTCGATCTTTCTGCCACCATTACGCGAGCGAGCGGAAGACATCCCTGAATTAACCAACCTGTTCGTGAAACGCTGCTGCCATGACATGAACAAACCAGTTTTAGCAGTGTCGCCCGAAGCTATGAAAAAGCTAACTGCCCATTACTGGCCCGGCAATATCCGAGAATTAAAAAATATTATCGAAGCAGTGGTAGTCCTCCACAATTCCGACCAGCCTATTGGCCTCAATGAGATTCAACTAAAACCGAATACTGATTATATTTTCTATCCTGAAAAATTTCTCAATCTGCCTTATGAACAGGCCAAAACTAAATTGCTGAACAATTTCAAACATGCCTATTTCCAACGCGCTCTTGTTTTGAACAATGGCAACATCAGCGCTACAGCCAAACTATTGAAATTAAACCGCTCGGCTTTCCATAAAATGTTAAATGAATTAAAAGGAAAAGGCTAGGTTTTTTATCTTTGTAAGAAAATGGCTTTACAATTTAGTGCAGGTCTTTAAGAAAAAAGCTACGCAGCAAGTCCAAGCGTTATGTGGCAGGAATGACAAAAACCAGGAGCACTTTTTAATTAGTCAGGATGATTAAAGTCAGAATAATTATTTCCGCTTATTCGAAACGATCTTTGACCTATGCAGGAACGAGCTTCCGATTTGACAGCAGCAGAAAAATAATTATCTTAAGAATCATCCTGTCTTAATCATCCTGTCTTAATCATCCTGCCAATAATCATCCTGCCATTAATCATCCTGCCAATAATCATCCTGTCATTAATTAGCTTTGTAAATCCACTCCTTGGCTTTAAAATCAGGCTGGTTTTTTATTTCCATTATCTCCATGCCTACTCCCAACACCAGAAAACCCTTTCTTTCAGCATAGGTCAGCACCGACTTGTTTACATTAAGGCTGGCTAATAGACCAATGAGCTTTTTGCCCCGGTACTCAGGAAAAAATTCCCAGAACAAACCGATTTCTTTGACAAAATCTTTCACGTCTACACTATCCAGTGTTGATTTGGTACTGTTTAAGAACACGAACTCTTGGGAAATAGCAATCAAATCAAATTCTTTTATTCGTCCATCTTTTAATTTTTTTGAGACGCGAACCATTATCCATTCCAAAGTCAGATTATATTTTTCACTAACGATTTTTGAGATACTTGGGAACACGAGATCCTCAACCATTGTCCCCATCTTATTAGCCAGGTCTCCCCATTGTTTGTTCATCTGAAGAGTTTGTTCTTTCTGCCAATCTTTAAAGTCAATCATCTCATCCTTAAAGTCAGTCATCTCATCTTTAAAAACGCGCATCTCATCCTTAAAGTCAGCCATCTCGTCTTTGAAGACTCGCATCTCATCCTTAAAGTCAGCCATCTCATCTTTAAAAACGCGCATCTCATCTTTGAAGTCTTTCATCTCCGCTTTAAAGATTCTCATCTCATTGCTTAAATTTGCTACTTCGCGAGTCAGCAGATTAAGAGATGTATTTGTCTGCACGATGAATTGACCGAGTAAATCCTCTAATCGGTCGACTCTTTCTGCAATTTCATAATTCATTCCATCTTCTCCATTTTCATTTTTCTATATGAATCTAAACATAAATCGATAAAAAGTCAATATAAAAATCAAAGGTTTAAACTGTCACCTGAAGGCAACAATAATGACGCCTGCTGGCAACACCTTTCATTTTCTTCAACACAGACCAAATAAATCATCCCCATAAAAACAAACACTTAACCTCCATCAACAATTAAAATTCCGCTGGTATAATAATTGTATAATCTGGAGAATAAAAAACAGCATATCTATTACACATTATCCTACTTTAAAAAACCTGGACAAGCCAGAAACAAAAAGAAAAAATAGAACACCGAAAACGCGGATTAAACGGATTCTCACTGATTATTATTTTGACATAAATTTGCGCTAATCCGTATCATCAGTGTCATCCGCGTTCCATAACATTTTTGTTTTTTGGGCAAGATAAAATTATTAGGGAATAGAACACCGAAAACGCGGATTAAACGGATTCTCACTGATTATTATTTTGAC
>CAZNDR010000568.1:0-1688 GCA_964571835.1 uncultured Cytophagia bacterium
AAAAACTTCTTGACATTAATCTAAAAATTTTTTAGATTGGGCCAAAATTAACTCTCCTTTTAGGATTGAAAAATTTACTTGTCGTTTTACTCCTGAACCCTTCGGCGACTTTATCCTTGAATAAATAATTGCTTAATGAATTATTTTATGGTTAGTTACTGTTTTTAACTTTACTTTATCAAAGAGGCGCAGAGCGAGGTTAATGGTGAAATCTCAAGTTGCGGCTCGGTTAATTTTTAATAAGTGATATTTTCATTTTATTTTACTTTGTGCCATCGCGTAAACCGACGTAAATTCCCAATGTTGGCTCATTGAAGTCTGATTAAAAAGGCTGATTTCCAATTTTTCAAAAGCAAAATTTTTATCAATTAACAAGACAAAGTACATCAGTCACAGGAATGCAAAAGCTTTGGTGTTCCTATCGGTTTTTTGTCCGCTGCAATTGTTTTAATCCAGTGCCAATTTGTAAGCCTTCAAAAAATTTGACATAATTATTTTAATAATGCTGCAATCGTACAATTTCTCAACACTCATTCGCAAATAAAAAGTTGGAATTTATTATGGCCGAGGTAAGGCTGAAAAATGTCAGAAAAATCTTCGATAATGATGTCATCGCTGTTGATAATGTAAACATCGATATTGAAGATAAGGAATTTATGGTCTTGGTGGGACCGTCTGGATGTGGCAAATCGACCACATTGAGAATGGTAGCTGGTTTAGAAGAGATTACTGCCGGAGAAATTTATATCGGCAATCGGCTGGTTAATGATGTGCCGCCCAAGGATCGCGATATCGCCATGGTTTTTCAGAATTACGCGCTTTATCCTCACATGACGGTTTTTCAGAACATGGCTTTTGGACTGAAATTAAGAAAATTCCCCCAACAGGAGATCGAGAAACGGGTTTTGGAGGCAGCCGAAATTTTAGAAATTCGAGATCTGCTGCAAAGAAAGCCCAAGGCGCTTTCGGGTGGCCAGCGCCAGCGCGTGGCTGTAGGCCGGGCAATCGTCCGCAAGCCAAAGGTATTTCTTTTCGACGAGCCACTATCGAATCTGGATGCCAAGCTACGCGTGCAAATGCGCACCGAAATCGCCAAACTTCATCAACGCTTGGAAACGACAATGATTTATGTCACTCATGACCAGATGGAGGCGATGACCATGGGCAATCGAATCGTGGTCATGAAAGAGGGGGCAGTTTACCAAATTGATACCCCCATCAATTTATATAATTCGCCGGTCAATAAATTTGTCGCCGGTTTTATTGGTAGCCCGGCAATGAACTTTTTTACTGGATTTTTAAGAAATGAAAACGGACTGCTGTTTGATGAAGGCAAACTGAAACTAAAAATCCCTGAGCTGTTTCATAAAAAATTAGCACCCTACCTAAATAAAAAAATTATCCTCGGTCTTCGACCTGAAGATATTAGCGAAGCGAAATTTGCCCCGGCAGGGATAAACTCAGCACAGGCAGTGTGCCAATTAGAGGTCGTTGAGCCCATGGGTAACGAATATTTCATCTATTTGAACTCAGGAAATTTTCAATTTGTCGCCCGAACAAAGTACCATGAAAATCCAGCAACAGGAAAAATGATCGAACTGGTTTTTTCCCTGAGCAGAGCACATTTTTTTGATAGTGAGACTGAGGAAATAATAAAAAATTTATGAACGAAAAACGAAATATAAGGA
>CAZNDR010000568.1:1698-3083 GCA_964571835.1 uncultured Cytophagia bacterium
ATCATGGATATTGCAGAATTAAAAGCGCTAAAAATTGCCGAATTAATGAAAGTCGCCTCGGATCTTAAAATTAGTGGGGCAACCGGCTTGAAGAAGCAGGAATTAATCTTCAAAATCCTCGAAGAGCAAACCAAGCAAGAAGGCTTGATATTTGCCGACGGTGTGTTAGAGATATTGCCTGATGGCTACGGTTTTCTGCGTTCGCCAGATTATAACTATTTGCCAGGTCCGGATGACATCTATGTTTCGCCCTCGCAAATTAAACGATTTGGATTAAAAACAGGAGATACAATTTCCGGTCAAATTCGACCGCCCAAGGAAAACGAACGGTTTTTTGCTTTGCTCAAAGTAGAAGCGGTCAATTTTGAAAATCCCGAGGAAGCGAAAACAAAAATTTTATTTGATAATTTGACTCCACTCTATCCACAAAGCCGAATAACGCTGGAATATTCTGCCACTAATTATTCGACGCGCATAATGGATTTGATGACGCCAATCGGCAAAGGACAACGGGGCATGATTGTCTCTCAACCAAAAACTGGAAAAACCATGCTGCTGCAGTCCATTGCCAATGCCATCACCTCGAACCATTCGGAGATCAGATTAATTGTGCTGTTGATTGATGAGCGCCCCGAAGAAGTAACGGACATGGAGCGTTCGGTTCAAGCAGAAGTTGTCAGTTCAACTTTTGATGAGCCAGCCGAAAGGCATGTTCAGGTTGCTGAAATGGTTTTGGAAAAATCGAAACGGTTGATCGAATATAAACAGGATGTGGTCATCTTATTGGATAGTATCACCCGCTTGGCGCGCGCTTATAACACAGTAGTTCCCCACAGCGGTAAAATCCTTTCCGGCGGAGTTGATGCCAATGCGTTGCACAAGCCAAAACGGTTTTTTGGTGCAGCGCGCAATATTGAAGAAGGCGGCAGTTTGACCATCATCGCTACGGCGCTTATCGATACTGGCAGTCGCATGGATGAAGTCATTTTTGAAGAATTCAAAGGCACTGGAAATATGGAGCTGGTGCTGGACAGAAATTTAGCCGATAAGCGGATCTATCCAGCAATTGACATCAATAAATCCAGCACGCGAAAAGAAGAGTTGCTGCTCACCGAGCAAGAACTGAACCGGGTTTGGATTTTGCGCAAAGTACTGAGCGAGCTCAATCCAACTGAAGCGGTAGAGTTTATCTTAGAACGAATGCGCCGTACCAAATCCAATAAAAAATTTCTTGAGTCGATGAATTCGTAAAGCCGATTTTGGAATGGTGATTGCGGATTTCAGATTGCAGAATAGATAATCAGAATAATAAAATATAATTCTAAATTTCCAAAATGAATTAGAAATTTGTCCTGACATATTTATTTTTAAAATTAATCACGAGT
>CAZNDR010000569.1:0-3077 GCA_964571835.1 uncultured Cytophagia bacterium
TTGTTGTACAGACAAATTGGCCTTTATGATTTGTAAATTTTAAAAGTTTGAGGTTTTAAAGAGCAGGCATTGTTTTCTATGTAAATTTGATCTTCACAATCAATAATCAGCACTTACCAACTCAAGTAGACCTATTGACAAATTTAGTTTTGCCTATTTGGTTTAATCTACAAAACAAAGATACATTAATTTATTGCTTATTTCAGCTTTCGAGATCATGTAAAGCCTCTGCTGCATACATGATAAAAATGGTTTTACCCGGATATTATCTTGATGAAAAAAGTGCAGCATGTTATCTTAATCATTAATTTTCTTTTTTCTCAATTTAGCATAAACCGATATTTTGCCGATATCATTAATCCGGTTAATCGTTGAAAATGAAGCGACAATTATTTATGCTGATTTTGTGGTACCGGACATTCTTTTCTCTCTTCTCATCACTATTTCCATTTCATATAACTTTTATTGTGGCTAACGTTAATAGAATTCGAATTTATGAAATAATAATGTTCAGAATTAACTAATTTATTAATGGAGGTCCGTACTGATGTTTAAAACTTCTAAAGGAATCATCGCCTTATTAATCTTAATTTCTTTGATGATTTTTTCGGTCAGCAGCATCGCTTCGATGACAGGAAAAATCGTGGGGACTGTAAGAGATGCCGAAAGCAAAGCAGGTCTGCTAGGTGTCAATGTCATGATTGAAGACACTTATTTGGGAGCTGCCACCAATGCTGAGGGTTATTATGTTATTTTAAATGTACCGCCTGGCACCTATGTGCTTAAGTTCATGTGCATGGGCTATACTACCAAAAAAACCGAGGGCGTTCGAGTTTCCACGGGATTGACGACCAAGATTGATGCAGTGTTGTCAGCAACGGTGTTGGAAATGGACGAAGTGGTAGTTGCAGCAAGCAGGCCGGTCATTGAAGTGGATAGAACCAATACGACAGCGTATCTGGCTGCAGAAGAAATTTCCAAATTGCCCGTCACCGAAGTGCAGCAATTGGTGCAGCTTCAAGCAGGAGTGACACAAGATGCCTCTGGTCAGCTTCACTTTCGCGGCGGTAGAAGTGGCGAAGTGGCTTACTTGGTCGATGGCATTCCAGTTACCAATCGATTTGATGGCGGCAGTTCGATTGAAATCGAAAATGAAGTTATCCAAGAACTTCAGGTTATCAGTGGGACTTTTAATGCTGAATATGGTCAAGCCCAATCGGGAATTATAAATGTGGTTTCTAAAACGCCGGGCCGAAAATTCTCCGGTCGCCTGAGCATTTACGCCGGCGGGCATGTCAGTAATCAATCGGATCGATTTCTCGGACTTGACAATCTGCAAAACAATCCTGAATATGACCTGCAGGCGAACATTACTGGCCCACTGCCGATTTCTAAGAATTTATCATTTTATGGTTTTGTCAGGTACAATAAAAATGATGGCTGGCTTAACGGCGAGCGACGTTACAATCCCATCGACAGTTGGAAAATTACCGTTTTCGAGCAGTGGTACAATCTCAACTATCCTGAACGTGTGTTCGGACAGGTGATACCTTATAGCGCTTATGCTGACACGTTGGGATTATACACTGGCGATGGCAAAATCATGCCAATGAATCCATTGGAAAAAATGACGGGCAATTTCAAAATTTATTATCAGCCTTCATCAAGTATTCGAGCATTTTATAATGTTTTTGTGGATAAGGTCGATAGCAAAGATTATGATAATACCTATCGTTTTACGCCTGATGCGATTCCCACTACTTATAAAAACGCTTTTAATCACACTTTCAATCTCACGCATACGTTAACCTCGACAGCATTCTATCAATTAAATTTATCCTATTTTGGCGAAGATCGGGAGACATATTTATTTAAAAATCCCGATGACAGCCGATATCAGAAAATGGTTCCCTCCCTGATGGGCTATAATTTCGGCGGCACCAACAATCGGCACGAGACGGTGAACTATAGCAATCTGATTGGAAAAATCGATTTCACCTGGCAAGTGGATAAAATAAATCTTCTCAAATTGGGAATGGAAGCTAAACAATACAAACTAAACTATCATGAAATTGCAACTACCATTGTGCCTAATAGCCATTACTTGCCGACCAAACGAGGCACAACCTTCGCTGCCTATTATGCTGAAGCCAGACCACCACAAATTTGGCTACCGGAGCGGAATACCTTGTTGAACAATGAATACATGCACAAACCAATTGAATTTGCACTCTATGCACAGGATAAACTGGAATTGGGTGAAATAATTGCTAATGTCGGTTTGCGTTTTGATTATTTCGATCCAGATGGTGTAACTCCCGATAATCCAAGGGCAGAATACAATGCACTCGAAGGAGGCTTGCAGACTACCTTTACTAAAGCGGATAAACAATATCAGGTTAGCCCGCGGCTGGGGTTAGCTTTCCCGATTTCTAACCGGGGAGTTATTCATGTCTCTTATGGACATTTTCTGCAAATTCCTAATTTCCAATACTTGTATTATAACTCTGAATTTGAAATCTCCTCTGGTCAAAAAGAAACAATCATGGGTAATGCCGGCTTGAAGCCGGAAAGAACCGTTGCCTATGAAGTGGGATTGCAGCAACAGCTCAGTGATGATTTTGGTATGGAATTGACTATCTATTCCAAAGACATTCGCAACCTGCTGGGCCAGGAAATTTTTGATACCATTGACGAACGGGTGTATTTTCGTTATACCAATCGCGATTATGGCAACGTAAAGGGCATCACCTTATCGGTGGAGAAAAAACCGCTGGGGTTGCTATCAGGCAGGCTGGACTATACTTTCCAAGTGGCACGAGGTAATGCCTCTGATCCCAACGCTGTTTACCTCCAAAATCAGAGCACGAGACCAATCGAAGCTGAAAAGCAGGTAATCCCGCTTAACTGGGATGAAACGCACACTATTAATGGCACGATTCAAATTGGCCAGACTAACGATTGGACTGTCAGCCTGATCGCACGACTGGGCACTGGCTTGCCTTACACAGCAGAGGCACCTCAGGAAATGCAGATCGAAACGCAGTTCGAAAATAATGAACGAAAACCAATGCGCA
>CAZNDR010000570.1:0-3075 GCA_964571835.1 uncultured Cytophagia bacterium
TCATAAGTTAAATCCGCCCACAGCATTGGCTTTCGTTCATCGGGATCACTGGCGCCCCACATGCCGGCTTCATCGCCGTAAAAAATCATTGGCGCACCGAGATAAGTCATCTGAAAAAGCAGAATTAGTTTTTGTTGGTCGATTTGTTCGCTAACTGGCTTGCTCACATTATAATTTTCATTATGCTTAACCTGATTGGCATGTCCATAAATACGATCAGGATTGACAATCATTGAAGCCAGCCGGTCGGTATCGTGGCTGTCCATTAAGTTTTGCAGCACAAAATTTACTTCTGCCGGATAATCGTTTCTGATTTGTGCTAATTCGGCATCGAATTGAGAAACAGAAATTTTGTTTTTCTGATCGATAAAAAATTTTGTTGTCGCAGCGGCAAAACGGTAATTCATGACGGCATCGAACATGTCGCCTTGCAACCAGGGCGCGGCGTTAAACATTTTGTGCGGCCATTGTTCCCACCAGACTTCAGCGACCAGGTAGCAATCTGGATTGATTGAGCGAACCAGTTGACGAAATTTCAGCCACGACGGCTTAGTCACTTGCTCGGCCACATCAAGTCGCCAGCCGTCAATGCCATCTTTTGGATTGCCATCGGCGTTTGGGTCCATCCAGCGACGGATAGCGGCGGACATATAAAGCCAGGCATCGCTGTCAAAACCATTTTCGTCCTCACGTATTTCAGGCATGCTCGCCACATTTGCCCAGCATTCATATGTGAACTCATTTTTTTCTGTTGCCGGATTATCCCACGATTTGACAGTGAACCAGTTTTTAAATCGAGACTGTTGTTGATTTTTTTCCAAATCGACAAAGGGAAAAAAATTCAAACCGACATGATTGAAGACACCGTCAATTAAAACACGAAAATCTCTTTTATGACATTCTTCCAACAATTGCAAAAATAGTTTATCAGCGGCTGTCCACTGCCAGGTGCTCGGCTCAGCAAATATTTCTGCAGCCATTATTTTTTTATCACCATCGGGATCGGGGCCAAAATTATCATCGATATGATGATACGACGATCCATCGTATTTATGCAATGAGGGCGATTCAAATAGCGGATTAAAATAAAGCGCATTGACTCCCAGTTCTTGCAGATAATCCAATTTATCCAATACGCCCTGCAAGTCGCCGCCGAACCGCCGCCGCTGGGCATGATAATAAAATCCTTTTCCATTTTGTTCCCACGGCTGCAATTGGTACCAGTCAATTGTCCAGGGAACAACTTGAAAGGCTGATGAATCACCAACGGATCGGGCGCTGATAATGTCAGCCAACTGAGGATCATTGCCCGGATCACCGTTGCGAAATCGCTCTGGAAAAATTTGGTACCAGATAGCTTTTTTTGCCCAGCCAGGTACTTTTGGAATCATGTCGTTTTTTTTGTCGCTGCAGTTAAAATTGAGAATACCAATCAACAAGCAGATTATCATGCACTTTTTTCTGAAAAACATGGCTACTCCGGTCGGTAATAAATATTCTTCAGCATGAAGGTTATCATGCCCAATTTCCAAAGCTATCGACTCAGTAAAGAAATTTTTGCTTTCGTCAGACCAGCACTTTTTGCTGTGATATCAATCTTGCCTTTTTCTCCATATTTTGATTTGATGATCAACATGGCTTTGCCGAAAAACAATTTGCGGTAATTGGCCTGGAACGGTTCGAATGATTGGGGATTTCCGTTGCCTACGCCGGCAATTTCCGCCGGTCCGTCCACGGAAAACAGAATTAAATTGTCGGCTTTGGGACAAAGATTATTCTCTTTGTCATAAACTTCCACTTGAAGGTAAAACAAATCTTCCCCATTGGCGCTGATAACTGTCCGGTCAGGTATCAATTTTAGTAACGCTGGTTCGCCAGCAGTTCTGATGGTCTCCGTGCCAATAATCCTGCCTTCGCGGTAAGCCACCGCTTTCAGTTCGCCGGGCTCATAAATTATATTGTGCCACATCAAACGATAGCGATCGATAGCAGTATCCGTTTTTGGATTCTTAAATTTAGAGCCCATCGATTTGCCGTTCAGGAATAACTCAGCGCCATCACCGTTGGTGTAAACAAAAACCGGCATTTCTTTTCCCTCATGTCCTTCCCAATTCCAGTGAGGCAAGATATGCACAGTTGTCTGCTGCGGCAGCCAGTGACTGCGATATAAAAAATAGCGATCTTTAGGAATCCCACACAAATCAACGAAACCAAAATATGAACTTCTCGAGGCCTGCCTTGTGGTGATGTTTCCCTGTGCGACAGCCTCATCGTTGTACGGAGTAGGTTCTCCCAGATAATCGAAGCCAGTCCAGACAAATTCGCCACAAACATAGCGATCCTGTTCCTGCCACATAAAATCGTCATCGCACAAATCAGCCCAGTCTGGCGCATTCAGATCATAAGAACTAACTTGCAATGATTTGGTAAAATCGGTTTTTTTCTTTGGTAGAGGCAATTCGTAAAAACCGCGCGTACTGACTGTGGAAGCAGATTCGCTGATAATGACCGGTTTAGTGGGATCCGCTAAACGAGCTGGTAGATAACGTCGGCCATAATTCCAGCAATGAATATCATAATAATCGAAATGGCGCCATTTTACGGTGTTGACCATATCACACACCATAGTAACTGGACGCGTCAAATCAAACTTGCGCACCCAACCAACCATGGCTTGCAGTTTCCTCAATCCTCCATTTTGATTTTGCTGAATGTCCCGAATTTCATTACCCACGCTCCAAATCACGATTGAGGGGTGATTGCGATCCCTCAGAACAAAATTGCTAATATTTCTTTCGCCAAATTCATAAAAATCAGTCTGGGGCAGAATATCGGCTTTTTCATCCCATTTGTCAAAAGCTTCATTGAACACTAAAAATCCCATCCTATCACATAAATCGAGCAATTCTGGCGCACAGACATTGTGGCTGGTACGAATGGCATTGCAGCCCATATCCCGCAATATTTCCAGTTGTCTTTCCATAGCTCGGGCATAAAAAGCAGCGCCTAACGGACCATGGTCGTGATGCAGATTGACACCTTTTATTTGAACCCGACGACCATTCAAAAAAAAGC
>CAZNDR010000571.1:0-3068 GCA_964571835.1 uncultured Cytophagia bacterium
CCTTATGATGTGGTTTTCTCTGATATCAATGTTTTGCAGCCTGACATAATATTTATTTCCAAAAATAATTATCAAATCATTACTGAGCTAAATGTTCAGGGCGCGCCAGATCTGGTTATTGAAATTCTCTCTCCTTCCAGCAAAGAAAATGATCAAATTTATAAAAAGCACATCTATGAAAAATTCAGGGTAAAAGAATATTGGATCATCGATCCGGAAAATGAAGCTGCTGAAGTTTGGATTTTAAAAAACAACAAATTCAAACTTGTCGAACAGTCTCCCAAAAAACAAATCGTAACCAGCCGGTTGCTTACTGAATTTGAAATTGAAACCGCAGAAATATTTTCAGATTGACACCGGTTGAAAAAATTAAGCCTGCTTTTTATTTGATCAAAACCATCCGGCGTGAGATCGCAAATCCTTCAGCTTTCAGTGTGCAAAGATAGGTTCCGCTAGCGATTGCTGTTCCAGTTTTATCTGTACCATTCCAAATTAGTAAATGCTGGCCAGGTAATTTTCTCTCATGAATCAGCGTTTTGACTTTTCTCCTATTTGCATCATAAACTGTGACATCAATGAAGCTTTCTCTCTCATTGGAGAAGGTGATCGTTGTCTGCTGATTAAAAGGATTGGGAAAAATTTGCTATAGCTTAAAAGCCAATTTATGATTGATCGCTCCCAAGGCAACCGCTGTTGATAATGGCTGCAATTTTTCCAACTCCAGCATCGCCAATTTATTATTAAGCCGATTGCGCTGTAAAACGACACTTGGCTCGTTATATCGAGGGTGGGAGGGATGCGCCAAATTGTCTAATTCCTGCGGATCGTTCACCAGATCATACATTTCATATTCTGGCGCCACATTTCTTTCCTGGTCAAAATAACGGGCAAATTTCCAGTCTTTTTCTCGAAGGCAGCGAATGCGATTAGGCGGCCCAACGAGCTGATCGATACCCATTCCGGCTTGGACATCATCAAAGGTAAATAGGATGTGATCCTGGACAGAGGCGATGGAAGGATCGTTCAAAATGCTGGAAAAATCTACGCCATTAAATATCCAATTATCCCAATTGGGAAGTCCAACCAGTGAAGCGACAGTGGGCATGATATCAATCAAAGAAACTAACGCCTCAGAAGTTTTCGCTTCAGGGAAAAGCACTGGATTGGAGACGATGAGCCGAACGTTTATCGTCTCTTCATAGGCGACGAACATTTTCTGACGCAAACCGCCGTGGCAAAATCCCATTTCGCCGTGGTCAGCAAATCGAAAAATAACCATACTATTAGCCAAAGGTTCTGCCTCTTGTCTTGGAGCGTATAAAGCATCCAGCACTTTCCCAATCTCGCCATCGACCAGCTTCATTAAATTGCCATAAAAATTAACGTAACGTTTTTTGTGATAATCAGTCGGCAGAGCTCCTAGGCCGACTCTCAATTTATTTAACAGTTCAGCATGAGCTTTTGGCTTGTAATTGTTTTCCAAATCTTCATTCACTATATCAGGCAAATCAATATCTCCGATTAACATGCTTTGCGCATAATCTTCTTCAAATTTGTCCGGATAAGCAGATACATCGTGCGGATTTACCAAGAAAACAAACAGCGCGAACGGAGCAGACGTATCGATATTTTCCAGAAAAGTTGCCGCATCCTCAGCGAACCGGGAATCGTTATTGGCTCTGCCGCCGCCATAATTTTCTGGAGCTAAATCTTCTCCTGCATCAGGGGGATCCCACTCATCAAAGCCGTAGGCGGCTAAATCTTCGGCAGTCCATTCACGTCCGCTCGGCTTGCTGACATGCCATTTGCCTTTGTAATAGATATGGCAGCCGGCGGATTTTAGCAGATGGGCCATGTTTTGTAAATGGGGATCCAATTCATGTTCAACCTGAGTATTTGGCTCTCCTTCGGCTTCTGGCAGGGTATCGGCTACCTGGTGCTGAGCCGGGTACAGTCCGGTCAAAAAAGTGGCTCGGCTGGGTGAACACATGCTGGAATTACAAAAGGCATTTTGAAAGGTAATGCCTTTATTTTTTAGGCGAGTTAAATTGGGTAAATTGACTTCTTCCCAGCCCTGGGGAAAATATTGAAAGTGTCTTTCTTGATCGGTAATGATAAAAAGCAGGTTGGGCTGTGCCGGCAATTTATTGGATCGAGATGACTGAGAATTTTTTTTAAAAAAAGAGAATTGAATGCCAGCCAAAACAATACCGGCGCTCACGCCTATTTGTTTCAGAAATTTTCTGCGTGACGGTCGTCGATTCATGATCTGGTCTCCTACGTTTGCTAAAGAATATAAGCATAAGCACTTTTATATTCAATATATTTTTTTATGCCAAAATTGAATAGCAGTAAATTCAGATATAATGAATTTCAAAGAAGAAATTTCTTCATCAGGACTTTGATTTTTTGGGAATAAAATTTTTTGCAAAAAAAATCCCACGGAATTTAAGATTTGATGTTTCAGTGATCAAACAAATTCTGTGGGATTTTGTATTGTCAAGATTATTGTGAGTTTTGTTCTCTGCGATCAATTAAACGCCGGCACGCAAGACTGACCGGAGGTCTGCACGCAAGTTCCAGCTAACGTTTCTATTTTGGTGGTGTGAACGATAGCCGGTTTTTCATATTTTTTCTTTTGTTGATTTTTTTGTTTCGTGGTGGTTGTTTTTTTCATGGTTTGGGTCTCCTGGTTTGTTTTATACATCCCCCCTTTGTCCCCCCTTCAAAACGGGGGGATTATTAAGTCCCCCTTTGAAGGGGGATTTAGGGGGATGTAATTAAAAATTACTTCATCAAAATCATCTTGTTCATCTGTCTGAAGCCTGTCCCGCCTTTTGCGGGATCACCGGCTTTCAAAATGGTGAAATAAACGCCGCTGCTCACCAGCGTGCCACTCTCATCCCGTGCGTTCCATTTCACCCAGTGATTGCCAGCCGGCTGCTGACCGGAAACTAACTGGCGCACTAATTTTCCATTGGTATCATAAATGGAGATGTCAACAAAGCCAGCCTTGGGCAGCGAATACTCAATCGTTGTCTCCGGATTAAACGGATTGGGATAATTTT
>CAZNDR010000572.1:0-3064 GCA_964571835.1 uncultured Cytophagia bacterium
ATGGAAAAAATATGAATAGTGCACTCCGAGGGCAAATTGATAAATTGGATTTTTGATTCACTGGAGCTCAGTTCCCAGCCAGCATGAACAGTGTAGGGATTGGGGACGACTTTGACTTTATCTAATTTTGAAAATTTGAGATCGGTCCGCTGCAGAGATTGTGTTGAAATTCGGAATTTATCTCCAGTTCTGAACGGACGCTTTAGCTCAATATGGGCAACATCGCCCGGCACAGGCGGGTTATTCACTTTTCCATGATAGGTAACAATTGCTCTTTCAGTAAATGTAATGCGCAGCGTAAATTCATTTTTTTTATTAAACTCATCCCAGATGTAAATTATATCACCACTGGACCAGGTTTTGGTTAAAGAATCAGTTGTATCGGTACTTGAGTTGTAATAAATATCCCACAGCGATTTCTGATTCAACACGGTATTCCAGACTTCGAATGGTGCAGTCTTTTTCATAAAAACACTGGTATCCAATTTGTTCGTAAAGCGAATATCATACTCATAAGGATATTCATCCCAACTTAAATGCAGTAATCTGCCATGAATTGCCCAAGTACAATTTGATGGTTCACCCGTATCGATTTTATGCCAGAAAGTACTATCATTCAGCACCTGCATATCGTCGTATCTTTTAACAGCAAGCTGAATGCCATCAAACATAATTCCTTCTTCTCCGGCAGTCTGCTGCACGTTGTCATAAATTAATTTATTTTCTGTCTCATCGAAAAGATCATAAATGGCATAGCCAAAAGTTGAATCTTCGAATGACATCAAATAATCATGACCGGTGATCGCAAAAGGATCAATAATGAGGGCAGTGATGGGACCATTGCCGGAGGTGGCGATTATTTTTTCAACTTTGATAGATGGCAATTTGAAATTTGCTGCCTGAAGCCCGGGGATTGCTTTTACCAGATTGGTGCTAATCTCCGGATCGATTCCTTTGTAACATTCTTTCATTGGTGATATGGGAAAATGCAATGGATTAAACTGTTCATCATCAATGATGCCATGATCATAAGAGCAGACACTATACCAGTATGTTACGCCATTGGTAACATTTGTGTCTGTCCAGGTATGGAAGAGTCCTGTATCATCGCCTAAATTGAGAAAAGGGTAGGCTTTTTCAAATCCATAAATTCCATTATCGAGATCACACCTGGCGACTGGCAAATAACCAATTTGCTTTCCTTTATCATCAAATAGCCTTGTGCCCCAATCGTTATTTATTGGATCGACGGAAGTGCGATAAATTTTGTATCCCTCAAAATCTTGATAACCAGTGATAAAATCTTCTGCGGCTTCTGCTGAATTATTCCAGTACAGAGTTACTTTTCCATCCTCAGAGACGGCGGTTGCCTTAGGAATTGGTGGACTTTCCATTCTGCGGTAGTCGTTTTGAACGACCTTGCTTGCAATCTGAGCATTTCCTTTTAATTCTTCAAGATTGTCTGCCGCCAAAATTCCAAACACGAAATGCAGAGTATCGCCGCTCGACCATTCGATTGGACCACAGGACATCAGATTATTGACCGCCTCCAATACACCCTTTGGCAGTTGATAACCAAAGTAGGATGTATAATATCGTATTTGATCGGGCGCATCGAAATTGAGATCAAGCACGCCTTCAACATTCGGGAAAAAACAATCTTCACCAATCAGGTCACGCAATCCGGTTGTATCTCCCTTTAGCAATTTAAATTGCACATCTTCTCTCCTGCCAAAATAATAAGGCAAATATTCAGAAAAGAAATGCCAGGCTGTTAGTCCCAACTCCTCTCCATCAGCTTCATCAACAAATCCATCGCCATCATTATCAACATTATCATTTCTTGCCAGGGGTGTCTTTAAAAATAAGACGCCAAAATAAGTGGGATCATCATCGTCATAACCTTCACGATTATAATTGTAATTTAAGTTGTAAGGGAAAACAGCTCCTAATTCAGGGCAATACTCATTTTTAATATACCTGGTCTTCATGCCATAATAAGGCAGCGATCTTTTTATCGAATACCAGGGAATTTTTGCTTCATAATAAATACCGAGATAGACATCATCATAATCCCATCGACTGGTATTGATAATTTGTAAATCAAAAATTACTGTTTTACCAATGTACGCTTCTTGAAATCCAATTACATGAGCTTGCACTTCGGCGCCAATGCAATATCCTCGTTGTGATTTATACCAATAACCTGAAATTTCTGGGTAATATAAATCGGCATTAGTTTTATCATCAAAAGTAAGAAAAATAACCTGATCTCCGTAATACTCGCCTTTTACTGGCATTCCTGATATCGGATCAATTTTCCAGCGCCCTGGCCACTCGCGTAATCCTGTGATAGAATTGCGCGGCCAGCTTTGCTTAAAATCGCTAGTTGGTGCTAAAATGAAATCAAATAATTCCGATGGTTTATAGACATCGCTGTATAAAACATCGGTCGTGTATAATACATCATTTGTGGCATTAATTGTCGACCAATCTGTTTGGTTATTACTGCTCTCAAAAGTCGTTCCCGATACGGTTGGTCCTAAAGACATATATTTTTGGGAATTTGCATCC
Organism: uncultured Cytophagia bacterium; assembly: GCA_964571835.1. Taxonomy (GTDB): domain Bacteria; phylum Zhuqueibacterota; class Zhuqueibacteria; order Thermofontimicrobiales; family Thermofontimicrobiaceae; genus CAZNDR01. The sequence continues at coordinate 2,575 of CAZNDR010000572.1, forward strand.
CATTCTTTAGGCGCCCAGGGGCCATCGGGAACAGCAATCCATAAATCCAATTTCCCTAAATACCCATTCTCTTTATATAGCGCGCTGGGCAAATCAGACAAAAAATCATCAGGAGAGCAAAAACTTCCATTATTTAAAAAACCAATTTTGAGATCATTGACATTAATTAAGCCGCCGATGAGCCCGCTGTTAATATGCTGTTTATTTAAAGTTGTCTTTGTCGATTTATTTTGTATTGTTGTTTGTGCAAAAGAAGCAAAGCCGCTACTTAATATAAAATTAAAGACAAGCACAAAATACCAGATCAATTTTGAAATAATTTTTGCCTTCATTTTAGATCTCAAACAATTTGTCTTAACATGAAAGTACAACAATTATTCAGAGATTTCAAGTATTTTTTATAAAATTTTAAAAATATTATCAACGCAAAATCACAAACTTCCCTCTCTGTTTTTCCCCCTCAGGCGTTTCCACGACAAACGTGTAAAGC
>CAZNDR010000573.1:0-3056 GCA_964571835.1 uncultured Cytophagia bacterium
GATGTACCGATTTCGGACTAGACAAAGAAAGCTATCCAGGGGACGGTGTAATCACCGGCCACGGCACCATTGACGGACGCGTAGTTTTTGTTTTTTCACAGGACTTTACCGTTTTCGGCGGTTCACTATCTGAGGCTTACGCCAAGAAAATCTGCAAAATCATGGACCTGGCTTTAAAAGTGGGCGCGCCGATCATCGGCATTAACGACTCGGGCGGCGCGCGCATTCAGGAAGGCGTTGATAGCCTTGGCGGTTATGCTGAGATATTTTTGCGCAATACGCTGTGCTCTGGTGTCTTACCACAAATAAGCATTATTGCTGGACCATGTGCAGGCGGCGCTGTTTATTCACCGGCAATTACCGATTTTGTCTTCATGGTAAAAAATACTAGCTATATGTTCGTCACTGGTCCCAACGTCGTCAAAACAGTAACTCATGAAGAAGTCAGTTTTGAGAATCTGGGAGGCGCCATCACTCATTCGAGCAAGAGCGGCGTCGCTCATTTTGCGTGTGAAAACGAAATCATCACTTTCCAGACGGTGCGCAAATTGTTAAGTTACTTACCGCTCAATAACCTAGAAGATCCACCTTTTCTCAAGTCGACTGATTCTGCAGACAGAATCGAAGAAGAATTAAACAGCATTGTGCCAGAGAATCCGAATAAGCCCTACAACATGAAAGATATTATCACGCTTATCATGGACAATGGTGAATTTCTGGAAGTGCAATCAGATTGGGCGCAAAATATTATTATTGGGTTTGCCCGGCTTGATGGACATGCCGTGGGAGTAGTGGGCAATCAACCGGCGGTGCTGGCTGGTGTGCTGGACATCGATTCGTCCTGCAAGGCGGGCAGGTTTGTGCGCTTTTGTGATTGCTTCAATATCCCCATTATTACTTTCGTTGATGTCCCCGGTTTTCTGCCAGGAACAGCACAAGAATTTGGCGGCATCATCAAACATGGTGCCAAGCTACTTTACGCCTACTGCGAAGCGACAGTACCAAAAATTACTGTCATCACCCGCAAAGCTTACGGCGGCGCTTATGATGTAATGAGCAGCAAACATATTCGCGGTGACATCAATCTCGCCTGGCCTTCGGCTGAACTGGCGGTGATGGGTCCCAAAGGCGCGGTGGAAATTATTTTTAAAAAAGAAATCGCCGCCTCGGAAAATCCAGAAAAAGCCCTTGATGAAAAATTATCACAATTTATTGCCGAATTTGCTAATCCCTACAAAGCCGCTGAACGTGGCTACCTCGACGATGTCATCGAACCTAAATTGACACGTCCTAATTTAATTAAAGCATTGCGCATGCTGGAAACAAAAAGTGATAATAATCCCAAAAAGAAACATGGGAATATTCCGCTTTAAGAAGATTAAATTGAAAAAAATTTATGTTCAATAAAATCCTTATTGCCAATCGCGGCGAAATCGCTATTCGCATTATGCGCGCCTGCCGTGAACTGGGAGTTGCCACTGTCGCTGTCTACTCAGAAATCGATCGCATGGCTCAGCACGTCCGCTATGCTAACGAGGCATATTTTATAGGACCTTCACCTGCCAACGAAAGTTATCTCGTCTTTGAAAAAATCATTAACGCCGCTTTGGAGTCAAAAGCTGAAGCTATTCATCCAGGCTATGGTTTCCTGGCTGAAAATTTTCAATTCGCTGCCGAAGTGCGGAGAAACGGCATCATCTTTATCGGTCCCTATCCAGAAACGATTCGACTGCTCGGTGATAAAATGGCAGCCCGAGAAACCATGATCAAAGCCGGCGTGCCCATTGTTCCCGGCTTGGAACAGTCAATCAATTCGTTCGTCGAGGCAAAAACGCAGGCGGAAACAATCGGCTATCCAATTTTGCTGAAAGCTGCCGCTGGCGGCGGCGGCAAAGGAATGCGCATTGTTCCTGCCGAAAATGAGTTGGAGCCATTATTAAAAATGGCACGCGCTGAAGCCAACTCCGCTTTCGGCGATGATAGAATCTATATTGAAAAATATCTGGAAAATCCCCGCCATATTGAATTTCAAATTTTAGCTGACGAACACGGCAATATCATCCATTTGGGCGAACGGGAATGCTCCATTCAACGACGTCACCAAAAAGTCATTGAAGAATCGCCTTCACCTATTGTCGATCAGAAAATGAGAGAAAAAATGGGACAGGCTGCCATCAGAGCAGCGCAAGCTGCCAATTATGTGAACGCTGGCACTGTAGAATTTTTAGTTGATCAAGAGAAAAATTTTTATTTTTTAGAAGTGAACACCCGCTTGCAAGTGGAACACCCGGTTACTGAATTGGTCACCGGAATCGATCTGGTAAAAGAACAAATTCGCATTGCTAGTGGAGAAAATTTAAACTATGGCCAGGGGGAAATAATTTCTCGCGGGGTGGCTATCGAATGCCGCATTTATGCTGAAGATCCAGATAATAATTTTCTGCCCTCGATCGGAAAAATCCAAAGCTATCGTGAGCCAAACGGCCCTGGTGTTCGGGTTGATTCCGGTTTAGCCAAAGGTGATTTAGTGTCCATCTATTATGATCCGTTAATCTCGAAATTAATCACCTGGGGAAAAAACCGAAGCGAAGCGATTCAGCGAATGAAAAGAGCTCTGGAAGAATATACTATTTCAGGCGTGCAAACTGTCATCCCTTTTCACAAGAAAGTAATGAACCATCCTGATTTTTTTAACGGCACTTTTTCCACCCATTTTATTCAGGAAAAACTCAGCCAGATTTCCCAATTAAGTCCGATTACTCATGAAGACATTAAAACCATGGCTATCGTTTCTTGTTTATTCGATCTCCTATCAAAAAAGAATAATTTAAGCCGGGGAGAAATAGCACCGACCAGTCATTGGAAACATGAAAACCGAAGAAGGAGATTATTCGGCGTTTGATCCCAGATTTTTTAGGTCATTTACGTCAGCTTAACCTGGAGCACTAATGAATTATATCGCAAAGAGTCTTGGTAGAGAATTTGCCATTAAGTTGATTGAAAAAGGCAAAGAGCAAATTGAGGCGCAGATAGATGGTAAATCCATTCCTATACAA
>CAZNDR010000574.1:0-3053 GCA_964571835.1 uncultured Cytophagia bacterium
GCTTTATTGTTCAATAAAAAATGTGACGAACTCCCACATAAAAATAAAAATGACTTGCAAATCTTGGAAAAAATTATTATAATGAAAAATAAAAATTAATTATCATATAATGCAAGGCAAATGAATGGCAGAATAAGATTTTGAAAAATGCTTATCTTTTTAAAAGCCAATTGAGGAGAATGACGTGCTTGATGAGATCGTTGAAGTTGACTTTAATGTGCCGGCAATGGAGGTAGTAAGTCATCTGTGCAAGGGATGTGGACTTTGTATCGCGCACTGCCCGCCGCGGGTTATTGAATTTTCCAAAAAATTTAATGAGATGGGGTACAAATATGCTAAGTACAGCGGTGCCGGATGTACCGGCTGCGGAATATGCTTTTATGTGTGTCCAGAACCGGGTGCGATTAAGGTTTATAAGAAAGCAAAAGGAGAATAGAGATGCAGAAAGAATTTATTAAAGGCAATGAAGCAGTTGTAAAAGGAGCTATACTTGCCGGTTGTGATCTATTTTTTGGCTATCCCATTACTCCTGCTAGTGAAATCACCGAAGCAGCAGCCTTCTACTTTCCTTTGATGGGTGCAACCTTTCTGCAAGCTGAAAGCGAGGTGGCTTCGATTAATATGGTCTATGGCGCTGCTGGTACGGGCAAGCGTGTGATGACAGCTTCTTCAGGGCCGGGTATTAGTCTGAAGCAGGAAGGAATATCCTACATCGCTGGTGCTGAATTACCTTGCGTCATTATCGATGTAATGCGAGCTGGGCCGGGACTGGGTAATATTTGGCCTGAGCAGGGCGACTATAATCAAATTGTTAAAGGTGGTGGGCATGGTAATTATAAAACGATTGTGCTGGCGCCTAACTCAGCCCAAGAAATGTGCGATTTGACCATGCTCGCCTTCGAGCTTTCTGACAAATATCGCAACCCCGCCGTAGTGTTCACCGATGCTTACATTGGTCAAATGATGGAGCCGGTCGAATTTCCTAAGAGCCGTAAAACGGTGCCTTATCGTGATTTTGCCCTTTATGGCGATAAGAAAAGCAGACATAACTTAATCACTTCAATTTTGATGAATGTCCAAATTCTCGAAGAACATAATATTAAATTGCAGCAGAAATATGCCGAAATTGAGAAAAATGAAGTGCGCTTTGAAGCTATGATGACAGAAGAGGCGGAATTTAATTGTGATGGGCTACGGCATTGTCTCACGAATGCTGCAAAATGTGGTAGAGATTTTGCGGGCTGAAGGAAAAAAGGTTGGATTGTTAAGGCCAATTACCTTATTTCCTTTTCCAAAACAAAAAGTTGCTGAGCTGGGCAAAACTGCAAAACACTTTTTTGTGGTTGAATTGAGCAATGGTCAGATGGTCGATGATGTTCGCTTGGCACTAAATGGAAAAAGCAAAGTCAATTTTTATTCGCGCATGGGCGGAGCCGTGCCCTCCGTCGAAGAATTGGTGGAGCAAGCAAGAAAATATATCTAATTTCATTTAAAAGAGAGTTCGCTTTTGTTGATTCAAGGAGTTGCCATGAAAGCACAGGTATTGGAAAAACCCAAATCCTTTTATGATAAATTTATCAGAAAAGGCGGTGCAAATTTAGAAACAACGCATTATTGCCCGGGATGTGGGCATGGAAATGTCCACAAAATTTTAGCTGAAGCAATTGATGATTTTAAGATTGCAGACCGTACCATATTGGTATCGCCAGTAGGCTGCTCTGTTTTCGCTTATTATTATTTTAATGTTGGCAACAGTCAGGCAGCTCATGGTCGAGCACCAGCGGTGGCAACAGGAATAAAACGAGCCAATCCGGAAAGTATTGTCATTTCTTATCAAGGTGATGGTGATTTGGCAGCGATTGGCACGGCTGAAATTATTAATGCTGCTAATCGCGGTGAAAACATCACTGTCGTTTTTATCAACAATGCGATCTACGGCATGACCGGCGGACAGATGGCGCCAACAACATTGGTTGGTCAGACAACAACGACCAGCCCATATGGTAGATCGGCCAGAAATGAAGGCTTTCCTATTCGCATGTGTGAAGTGATCAGTACATTGGAGGCTCCAGTTTATGTTGAGCGAACAGCGCTGGCAGATTTTAAGACTATAAATCGCGCCAAAAAAGCGATTCGAAAAGCACTGATGAATCAAATCGAAAAAAAGGGTTTTTCTTTTATTGAAGTTTTATCACCTTGTCCCACTGGCTGGAAAATTTCGCCTGTCGATTCGCAGAAGTGGATCAAAGAAAAAATGATGTCCTACTATCCAGTTCAGGTATTTAAAGATGTTAGCGATCAAACGCAGCCGTATGAAATAGTAAAAAGGGAATATGCTGATAAAGAAGTATTGGATATTTTAGGTTTGTCAAAACTTAAAAGCGAAACAAAAATCAATGAAAATTTTTTAGAACATTTTCCAGAACAAAGACTTAAAATTGCTGGTTTTGGGGGACAGGGCGTTCTCACTGCTGGCGTCATGCTTGCCGCTAGCGCTATGAATGAAAATTTGTTTGTCAGTTGGATTCCATCGTACGGTCCAGAGATGCGCGGAGGAACCGCCAATTGCAGCGTTATTTTATCGAATAAACGGATAGGCTCGCCCCTGACTACCAATCCAAATGTTCTGATTGCCATGAATGGTCCGTCACTTGATGCGTTTGAAGACAGCGTTTGCCAGCACGGATTGATCATCGTGAACAGTTCTATAATCGATCGTAAAGTAAAAAGGAACGATGTGCGGGCGATTTACATTCCGCTAACAGAAATGGCGGCAAACTTAGGAATGACAGCAGTAGCAAATATGATCTGCATTGGCGCCTATTTGGAGTATACTAAAATAATGAAACCAGAAGTTGCCAAAAAAGGAGTTCGTCAAAATTTGAAGAAAAAGAAATTCTTGGATATCAACATGAAAGCCATTGATGAAGGTGTAAAGTACATTCAGAAGAATTATTCAAAATAAGCAGCCGGTCTGTGTCGGCAATTAAGTGATTATTGATAACGCGCCTGGAAAATGATTGATAACTCCTAATAAAATGAAATCAGATAAT
>CAZNDR010000575.1:0-3052 GCA_964571835.1 uncultured Cytophagia bacterium
AGCTTAGCCACTTGCACCGCCGCTCTCGCTGGAGGATTTTCGATAAAATATTTTGCATAAACGCTGTTGATCTTTCTGTAATTTTCCATATCGGTCATATAAACTGTGGCTTGAACAACGTCCCCGTAATCCATGCCGGCTTCTCGCAAAACGGCGCCAAGATTTTTCAGCACCTGTTCCGTCTCAGACTCGATTGAATCGTTCACGAATTCACCAGTTTTCGGATCAAGGGCTATTTGCCCAGAGCAGTAAAGTGTATTGCCAACCATGACCGCTTGACTATAGGGTCCTATCGCTTTCGGCGCCTGCGGGCTTTGAATTATTTTTTTAGTGAAAACATTAGTCTTCTCAGGTGTGCAGCTTACAACAATAACAGCAGATAACAATAAACTAATTTTTCTCAGCATGATTGCCTCCACAATTTTTAATCAAGAATTTATTGGATTAATTAGTGTTTTGATTTTATGAATTTCTGAACATATTTTGCCAGTTTGGACTGATCAAAATAATTAACACCATGATCCAGCCCATAATTGATTACCTTTGATAAATTTCTCAATTCCTGAAATGTATCATAACTTAGATCTGAGTGCTGCAAGGGATAAATTGACTTATTTGTCAGCAAAGGATCGATGTCTGGTGACATCTTATGAAGCACCACAGCGCGTTGCCAATCTTTGGTACCCGGTATTGGAGAAAAAGAGGTGAGCTTAATTTTTGCTCCTAAACTGGTAACAAAAAGCATACTTTCGATGATTTCATCGACTGACTGTTCTGGCAAACCCATGATCACATAAACATCGATCTCCCGCCGTTGAAAGCCAGCTTTTTCCAAATTGGCTAACGCGCTGATCAAAAAGTCATCAGTCACTTTTAGTCCCATCTCTTTTTGCCGCGACGGATTTATAGTTTCATAACTCAAGCGAATTGTTTTGAAGTTAGCTTGAAACATCTTTTGAGCCAGATCACGATCAATCTCTTTGACATGCAATCCATTTGGCGTGTGAAAATGGGCTTTCACATTTGATCTAATGATCGCCTCTAAAATTTTTGAAATATGATTTTGGTGATTAATCAGGAGCGCGTCGTCTATAAAAGCAAAATTTCGAACTTTCCGTTTTTCATAATAAAATTTAATTTCATCTATCACATCATTTGGATTTCGTTGTCTAAATTTGCCTGATATTAAATGCGAGGCACAAAATGAACAGTGATAGGGACAGCCGCAGGACGTAATTATGGGAATGGAAACAAGCTTTTTGTAATAATGGTAAGTCGGCTTCGGAAATTCAAAATCAGTCGTTGGTTCATTGTCAAAGTTTTTGGTCAGAGAGTTTACTAAGTCCAATGCCTTTTTTTCACCTGCTCCGCTGATGATGAAATCTGCGCCTGATGTTGCCTCAGCATGATTTCTACATAGCGTTGCGTAAATGCCGCCAAGAATGACTGGTGAATGCGGAAATTTCTCTTTTACAAGACGAATGGCATATTGCACACCAGGATACCAATACGTCATACCAGATGTGACTAGCACTACGGCCGGCTCTGGAATCTGGCAGAGAGACTTTTGGAAAATCTCGTCTGGCAGTCCATATCGAGAAAAATTACGAGGGATATGTTGCAGAATTTTCGGCTTTTCAATAATGGTCCGAATGAACTTGCCAGTCCCATTTTTTTTATTTTTGATCTTAGGCAGTAGCAGATGGAAACGATCGAGACAATCAATTAAATATGTTTTGTAGCCTTGCTTTTCTAAATAATTACCAACAGCTAATAAACCGCTCGGTTTCATCCAAAAATCATATGCGGCAAAATCGTAGATCCATGGATTTAAAAGAAGAAGATTTTTATTCATGATTTGAAAAAGTCAAAAAATGAAATTTTTTATCAGCAGTGAAGCTGACCTGGAAAGCAAAAAAGCAAAAACGAAAAAGGTCTCAAAATGAGACCTTTGTAGTAGTCGGGGCGAGAGGAATTGAACCTCCGACCTCCTGCTCCCGAAGCAGGCGCGCTAACCGGGCTGCGCTACGCCCCGATTTAAAAATCAGAAAAGTTTGCTGCTATTGATAAATCAATTAGCAACAATTTTAAAAAATTAACATTCTTTCTCTTTTACCAAGCAAGCAATTTTAAGTTCCACCACCAAAAATCGTATCACAACCTCATAGCAGGTGATAGCTTAAAAAACTTGTCTAAAGAATTTCACTCTTTCCAACCTTCCCTACCGATTAAAGGGACAAAAACGCAACTACAAATAGTTTTGGATATATATGAGTCGCCTCTTTTCGAGATCAATTTCAAGCTTTGCTGATAATGAGAACCGATGGGAATGACCATATTGCCGCGATTTTTAAGTTGCTGAATTAATGCTTCAGGAATATCAGGGGCTGAAGCTGTAACAATAATGGCATCAAATGGAGATTTTTCCTGCCAGCCCAATGTACCATCTGTAACTTTGATCGTGACATTTTTGTATCCCAAACTTTTTATGAGATCGTCCGCTTTTTTAGCCAGCAATGTATGGCGTTCCACAGAATAAACTTTTTTGCACAATTCTGCTAAAATAGCCGTTTGATATCCTGAGCCTGTGCCTATTTCTAAAACTTTTTTGTCTTTATTTGGAGAAAGCAGCTCTGTCATCAAGGCAACAATATAAGGTTGAGAAATGGTTTGAGAACAATCAATAGAAACTGGTGAATCATTGTATGCCTCTTGCACATATTTTTTATCGACAAAAAGATGTCGTTCCACTTTTCTCATGGCTTCAAGAACTTGCAAATTTTTGATGCCACGATTAAGCAATTGTTCTTCGACCATCCGATTGCGGGCTTCATAATATTCATCCATTTAGAGCTATCCTTAAATGGAAATTTTGTCGTGCAATTTATAAAAAAATAAAATATTTTGCAAGTCTTTTTTGCCACCCATATTTGCCCTTCTATGCTCTCAATAAATGTTTTGAATCTTTCGAGAATTCCATTTTATCTATCGTCGTCGACAAAAGCTGAAAAAATACTATTGCATTTTTATTATTTTATAGCTATAATTGGAC
>CAZNDR010000576.1:0-1775 GCA_964571835.1 uncultured Cytophagia bacterium
GAGTAGTATCGAGTGGTTTAGTCAGAGCCAGATTATTGGCAAGCCTCAGGGCCTGAGATGCACTCGAAGATTTTAGGGACAATGTCCAATTTATTTATTCGCTTTTAGACCACTCTAAAAATAGGAACTGACGGCGTGATAAAAATTAGTAAAATTACCTCTTGTTTTGTTTTTGCTAACTACTGGTTGCCTCTTTCCATCGTGTTGCTGTTCTTTATCGAAGGGAATAAGCTTTTTGCCCAAAATCAATCTCGTGATGTGATTGTCGGTGAATTATTGGGTCGAGTCGATCCTGATGATGTGCCAGACATGATCAAGGAAAACTATTATCCCATGATCAGCAACCAGATAGACGTAAATTTTCAGCTAGTACAAAAAAGCAGCTATGAATTGATTTATCAATTGATCTATCCGCAAGCTGCCTCAGGTCAACATCCAGAACGAGTGATTTTTAAATTTTTTGATTCTGAGGAAAGCTTGGCAGCAGCCATCATTACTGACAAGATTGATTTTGCCGTGACCGAGAGCGAAGAGATCGCTCAGGAGGTTCATAATGCCACGACCTCCATTTTTATTCATTTCCGCTATAAAAAATTGAATTATGTCAAAATGCTAGCCTATAATAATGGACACTTCATTTTGCAGGAGCCAAATGTCCGCAAGGCGCTGACTTACGCCATTGATCGGAATTATATTAAAAATAATATTCTCAAACAGCGTGCTTATTTGGCTGATGGTCCAATTTCCGATAGCTCAAAATTTCATGTGTCCAGTCTGGAAGAGTACCACTTCAATCCGCAAAAGGCGAATCAATTATTGCGCAGCGAAAATTGGATCGATACCGATGGCGATGGCATTCTGGAAAGAAATTCCATGCCTTTTCGTATCAATATCACTTATGAAAAAGGTGTTTGGTTAGAGGAGCAAATTATCAGAAGGATAAAAATTGACTGGAATAAATTAGGCATCGATGTTATCAGAAATCCGCTAACGAGAGATGAGATGAAAGCTAATTTAGCGGCGCGAGATTACGATGTCATGTTGACCAATCAGCAATTTCACGATACTATTCAAAGTTTCGGCGCTCATTTTTTATCGACCAGTCCAGAAAATTTTTTAGCTTACAATAGCCGTACTACGGATCGTTATATTAATCTTTATAAGCAAATGGAGTCTCCAGTGACGCAAAAAACTATTTTTCAAGCTATCCAAAATCAGATCAATAAGGATCATCCAGCAGCGTTTCTTTTTTTCCTTTGGCTTGAACGTTATTTTGTCAACCGAATGAAGTTCGAAAACTATGTGACCAAGAAAAAGGAATTGCTGCCATTTTGTGAATGGGAATTCCGACAATAATAACTATGCCTGGCGGTGAGCGATTCAGGATTATTGTCGAAAGGCCGATGAATTAGAATTATGCCAAGACCAAAAATCAAAATAATACATCGTTTTGTAACCAAGCTGTTGATATCGCATATTTTAATCGCTTCGCTGCCTACCGTCATTACGGGAGTTGTACTGATTAAAACAGCCCGGACTACAGTTGAAAAAAATTTCCAAGAACGCATTATTGAGTTAGCACGGCATTCGGCAAAAAATATCACCATGGTCTGGGAGAATGCTGAAAAAATTGTCGAAATGAATGCAGCCAATATTCTCAATATTTGCAGCAATCGAATCACTCAGGAACTGGCCATTAATGAAATAGTTAATGAATTTCCCATTTTCAGAGATGTAAAATTATTGGACGATTCGGGCAACATCCTTTTGTCGAC
>CAZNDR010000576.1:1875-3046 GCA_964571835.1 uncultured Cytophagia bacterium
AAGCGAGTCTATTTGGGGGAGAAATTTCAAGAGCCAAAAATATTACAGGAAATTGCCGCTAATTTAGAAGGACAAGGTGTTTACACCAATCAGGAGGGCATAGAGATGGTGGCAGCTTTTGTTTCGCTGCCTCAATTAGGCTGGTGGGTGGTGATTCAACAGCCAACCAAAGAAGCGTTTGCGGTGGCTTATAAAATGAAAATATTAATTCTGTGGTTTGCAGTTTTGAGCATATTGCTCTCATCGCTTATTGCTTTTTTGTATACCCAGTGGATCGGCACGCCGGTGAACCAGGTGATATCCGGAATTGATAAATTTTCTGCTGGCGATTTAAATTACCGCCTCACCAAAATTGGCAAAGACGAGATTTCCATGCTGGCAGAGCAGTTCAATGAGATGGCCGAGAAATTGACCATCTTTCAAAACAAACTGAAAAGAAGTGAGCGCGCTGAAACTCTTAGCAAATTGGCGTCGGTGTTGTCTCATGAGATTAAAAATCCGCTGAACGCTATGGTTATCAATATCCAGATCATCGAACGGGAATTCAAAAAGCCCACGCCACAAACTCAAAAAATGTCACACTATTTAAAGATAGTCGCTGGTGAAATTCAAAGGGTGGATAATCTGGTAAATAATTTTTTGTTGGTCGCCAGGCCGCCGAAATTAGAACGCAAACCGACTAACCTGAAAAAATTGCTGGACGATTTGATTTTGTCGCAGCAGGCAGAAGCGCTGCAATCCGGCATCCAAATTTTTCGTCGCTACCATAAGTCGCCCATCGAGGTGTCTATTGATGAAGTCAAAATCAAGCAGGTGCTATTGAATATTTACCTGAACGCGGTACAATCGATGCCAGGTGGCGGGAACCTGACGATTGAATTAAAAATATCGAAGCCAAAAACTGAAGTTGATCAACAGCTATGGGCGGCGATCAAGATCACGGATACGGGCAAGGGAATTAAACCGGAACAATTAGATAAAATATTTGATTTTTACTTTTCCACAAAAGAAGCAGGCACAGGGTTAGGATTATCCATAGCGCAACAAATTGTCGAAGAGCATGGCGGCCGGATTGAGGTGAAGAGCCGCGAGGGACAAGGAAGTACTTTTTCAATTTTGCTGCCCAAAAACTAAAAAATAAAAAAAATTCGATTATTTTAATTCAATCGCT
>CAZNDR010000577.1:0-3044 GCA_964571835.1 uncultured Cytophagia bacterium
ATGAAAACTCCAGCAAAAAACGTGTGCATAATATGGGTCTCCAAATATTCTGCCTGTATCCAGATTTTTTCAAAAAAAGCAAAGAGTAAAACAGTTATAGAGGCGCTGACAACTCTTACTTTAAAATTTAATTTCTTATCATCTTTAGTGATAAACAGCAAAAGGTAAAAAAGGATCATCGAAGTAAAAACCGCAAATAAACTTGACATAAAATTTAATCTAAAAGCCACCTCGCCTATTGGAATTTTGGAGAAAATAAAACCAATCAGAATAAATAATGGGTAGAAGCCATGGGGAATTCCATAAGTTGCTGAGGCAACAACTAAACTTGGTGAGTCATGAAGGTAACCCAAAACTGTTGGACAGAGATTCCTCAAATAGGCAGTTAAAATAATAAAAAATAAACTGTTTATTTTTTTATGGTACATTATAACTTAATATTTTAACAAAGTCAATTGTTTTTTTTTGAATTTAGGCGGGCAAAAAAAAGCGGCTCAGGCTAGTAAAGTAGGTCGCGGTTGCCAGATAGCAGCGATTTTAAGTTCCTTGTTCCAAGGTTCATGGTTCTGTATCAAAAACAACTCAAAACTCAGAACTCAAAACTGTGAACTCTGAGCGAAAAACTAAAAAGCTATTGACAGTTGGCAATAATAATTGATTGCATGAGAACTTTTGCCTTGCATCTAAATAAAAAGTTTGTTATTTTATCCACCAATTGTGAAGCGAAAAAAAATAGAATGGAAATTGTCGATGATTCTTTCTGATAAAACGCTGCGCGAATTTCTTGACAAGAAAAAGTTGATCATTGAACCATTGGATGAAATTCAACTGCAGCCGGCTTCGATTGATTTGCGGTTGGGCACACATTATTTAAAAGTCGCTGAGCAGCGCAGCGCCATGCTTGACCTAGTGACAAAGCCGGAATATGAGGAAATTATACAAAAAGAGGTCATCATCCCGGCTCATGCCTTTTTGCTGGCGACAACACGGGAATATGTCAAGCTGCCGGATGACTTGACTGCCTTTGTCGAAGGACGCAGCTCCATTGGCAGGTTGGGACTATTCATTCAAAATTCGGGCTGGGTCGATCCGGGCTTTGAGGGAGAAATAACCATCGAGCTGTACAACGCTAACAGTTTGCCCATTAAACTAAAATCAGGCATGCGCATTTGTCAATTGGTTTTCGCGCAGTTGGATCAAAACGCTTTGAATCCTTACCGCGGCAAATATCAGGGACAGCGCCAAGCTACCGGCAGTCGGGTGAGGGAAGATCTTGATTTAAAAAATTAGCGCGGTAGATTATTTCTAGAATTGTTGGAGCTAAATTTCTAAAATGACCTTAATAAATTTTGATTAACCTCTTGATTTTAAGTTACTCCGCATCGCATGAAGGCGATGCACTCCATAAAAAAAATCATGAATTTACATTAAAAGATATTCATTGTTGAAATTCAGGTTGGACAAGAAAGAAAGGCATCACAGCTATGGAATATATTTTTTCCAAAACTAATTCTGCTTACTTATGTTGGCTGGGGAATTATTTTATTAGGCGTTCTTTTTTTCCTTGGCATAATTAAGGGCGCCAGCGGTCCGCTGGCTCGTCTGCTCGGTTTTATTTTATCAGTGGCGTTAGGAATTTTTTTCATGTATATTTCAGCGGCGGGAAAACTCACCATTAAGGATAAGACGATTATATTAGATGTTCGCCTGTACAGCAAGAAGGTGATTCATGCCAATGAAATAAAAAGTGCACAATTGGTTAACTTCGATGAAGACATCTCGAGACGACCGATTAAAAAAAAATCGGGAACATCGATTAACGATTTTCGCAGTGGCTGGTTTGAGCTGAAAAATGGCGACAAAGTTTTTCTCCTCATCAAAGGTAAGCGAGGTATAATTGTTACCAATAACAGAGATGAAAAATTTATTTTCGGCATTGAAGATTTTGAAAGATTAAAAAAGGTTTTTGAAACTGAAATGACAACCCTGGAAACCAATTTATAAAATGATGAGGCATTCTGTTTGGCCAATTGGGCAACAACAGATTGCATCGCATGAAGGCGATGCACTCCATAGGTGCTAATCATTTTTATAAATTTAAAACTGGCAAAGAAAATGACTGGAAAATTAATTTTAGCAATAACCGCCTTGATTTTGATACTCGTCAGTATTTCGGCAGTATTTTTTTATGCGCCGATTGAACGAACGATGGGTATAGTACAAAAAATATTTTATTTTCACGTATCGTCTGCCTGGGTGGGTTTTCTCGCCTTTGGACTTGTCTTTGTGATGAGCCTGCTTTTTTTGTGGAAGAAAAAAATTGACTATGATAGGTGGGCGTTCTGCTCCGCTGAGCTTGGAGTTGTGTTTACATCACTGGTACTATTGACCGGTCCCATTTGGGCAAAACCGGTCTGGAATACGTACTGGACCTGGGATCCCCGTTTGACGACCACCTTAATTTTGTGGCTAATTTATATCGGCTACTTGTTGCTGAGAAAGATGGTCGATTCTCCGGAACAAGCCGCCCGCGTAGCAGCGGTTTATGGCATCATCGGTTTTATCGATGTGCCTATCGTTTACCTGTCGATGCGCTGGTGGAAAACGTTGCATCCGGAACATGTGATGTTTATCGGCGGGGAAAATTCTGGTCTGCATCCAAAAATCTTTCTGACAATGATGGTGAGTTTGCTCACCTTTACCTTTTTATTTTTGACTTTGCTTTTCTTGCGGACGCAATTGGAAAAGATCAGACATGAGGTCGATTTTTTAAAAAGAAAGATGTGACAAAAACAAAAAACAGTGATTGGTGGTTAGAGTTCAGTTGTCAGCCTAATTTATTAATTCAGTTGTTGTTCTTCAATTTGGTAGCGGGCGAAATATTTATTGTCTGAAGCTAATGTCTGACGGCGCACAACTAATTGTTTATTTCAGCATTGAATAATTGATGAAAGAGGGTTTAAATGAAAAATATCTACTTTCTGGTTACCGCCTATTCGCTTATCTGGATAGTTTTATTCGGCTATATTTTAAATTTATTGAAG
>CAZNDR010000578.1:0-3036 GCA_964571835.1 uncultured Cytophagia bacterium
AATGCCCAAATGGACTATTTCATAAAAATTTATTAGTGAAATTCTGTTTCAATTTTGAATTTTAGGTGGATATATTATTCCAATGAAAAAAATAATTCACGCTGTCGCCTTTGACATGGATGGCGTCATCTTCGATTCGGAGAGAATTTATAAAATCGCCTGGCAAAATGCTGGCTGGGATTATGGTTATGATATTTCCGACGATTTGTATTATCATTGCACCGGCTTGACAATTGAAGCTTGTGAAAATTTGGTCGTAGAAAAGTTTGGTCGAGATTTTCCCATTAATGAATTTGCCAAAAACTGGCGGCAGCGATTGCGCCAATTAATTTTAGCCGGAGAAATGAAATTGAAAGTTGGCTTTGATGAACTGTTTCATTTTCTCGAGGCAAAAAAAATTCCCTTAGCCATAGCTACTTCATCGCGGCGCAAGGAGGTAGCCTCCAATTTTGCAAATCTGAATTATCTGTCGCATTTTGCCTCTATCGTCGCTGCTGAAGATGTTAAAAACGGAAAACCACATCCCGAGATCTACCTGCAAACCGCTAAAAATTTGCTGGTTGATCCAGCAAAGATGCTGGTCATTGAGGATTCCATCAATGGCATCAAAGCAGCATTAGCAGCCGGCGCAGTAGCCGTGATGGTGCCCGATTTGGTGCCACCGGATGAATTTGTGAAAAACCAAGCCTTTGCTGTTGTCGCTAATTTGAGCTCAATAATTCAGTTGCCAATTGAATTTGTGAAGGGTTTATCCTAATGGCCCGGCTAATTTGTTGTTCACTATCGACAGCGCCATGATTCAGACAAAGCAGCGGCGAATATTTTTTTTTAACACAGGGAGGAGTGGAGTCATGAAGCGATTGGCAGATTTATCAATGATTAAATCACTCGTGACGGCCGGTATTTATCTATTCGTTTTTTTTGCGATGCCAGCAGTTACCTTTGCTGTTGCACAGTTTCCCTTCCGATCTAATGTTTTTATAAAAGATTGGCTAATTTGCGGTCCTTTCCCCAATGAAGAAAATCAGAATATTCACACTGATTTTCTGGTCGAACACGGCGGAGAAGCAGGCATTTTTCCCAATTTATCTCTTCATCATTCGAGCGCATCAGTGCCTGAGGGGAAGGTTTCGTGGCTGTTGATAAAAGCAGATGATACCGGCAAGTTAGATTTTTGCCAACACGTTTGTCCCAATCAAAAAAATATTGCCTACGTCGCTGCTATAATTACCTGCAAACAGGAAATTCAAGCACTACTAAAAACTGGCAGCAACGACCGTTTGAAAGTGTGGCTCAACGGCAAGTTAATTTATTTTTATCCTGAACCAAGAGCTGGCGAGCCTGATGCCGATCTTAATCGAGTCGTGCTGCGAGAAGGAGAAAACCTGTTGCTGGCCAAGGTCGATCAAACTGGAGGCAATTGGTGGCTTTATGCTCGCTTGGAAGAACTCGTTTTTATTGATGAAGATGTTTATGTGTTAGAGCCAATTATCTCGCCAGTTTGGAAAAGGATTTCTCCGAGACTGGCAGTTGATATTTTTTCGCTGCCAGTATTTAATACTTCTCATCATCCGATTGGTCCGCTATTTTTAGAGGTTTTGCCTGGCGCTGACCGAAGCAGCGCGAGTATCACCTGTCCCATCATTCAGCCTGGCCAGTCAGAATGGCTGGTGGTGGAATCAACCGTCGATTTGACTAAAAGCGGCAACAAGGTTTTGGCTGAATTGGAATTGACATGTGGACCCGCCCAGAAAAAGTTTACCGTGAAAGCAGAGCGATCGGCTCTGCCTGACTATCCCGACCTGGAAATTTACATTGTTCCTCATTCTCACGCCGATTTATCCTGGCCTGATACGCCGGAGATTTGCACTAACTTGAATTGTCAGGCGATCGAGTTATCAATAGATATTCTTGCCCAGCGGCCAGAGTTTAAATTTTCTGAGGAAGATGTATTTGTGCTGCAGGAATTTTTGCGCCGTAATCCTCAGAGGACGGAGGAAGTACGAGATTTGCTTCAGAGAAATATTCTGGAGTGCGGCGGATTCTATTTTGGACCCAGTGAGCTGCTATTGGGCGGCGAAGGGTTGATCAGAAATTTGTACTTTGGCAAGCTCTGGCTGCTAAATACTTTTGGCATTGACACGGCAATTGCCTGGAATGTGGATGAACCGGGACATACTTGGCAGTTGCCACAAATATTAGCCAAAGCTGGCATCAATAGTTTTATCATCTGGAAAGTGCTGTTGCGGCCAGAGAACAATTTAAATGTTACTGGCTATGTAGGTCCCACTATTTTTCGCTGGCAGGCAGCGGATGGGTCTGAGGTTTTGGTAACCAGTTGTCCGGAAAGTTACGGTGCTGGACACCTTTTGCGCACTGACAATTTTCTGACCGCGGCAAAAAAATTACAGCGATTTGTGCAAAGAGAAATAGGGCATAATAAAGATTGGGACTTGCCGCCAGTGATTTTGATGGCAGATGGTTCAGATTGCGCTATTCCGGATCCACGAGTGGGGAAAAATGCTGAACTGTGGAATCAAAGGTACGGTTATCCTCAATTAAAATTGGCTTCAGTTAAGGAATATTTTGATGCAGTGGAAAAGGCGGTTCAAAAAGGTGAAGGAAAAATTCCAACTGTAGCTGGTGAAATGCCTTGTTGGTGGGATGGCACCCAGTCGGTGGAAAATGACGCTTTCCTGCTCACGCGACATGCAGAAAGCTTTGTCACTACCGCGGAAAAATTCTCTGCTATCAATGATCTGCTTTTTGCCGATTATGAATATCCTCAAGCCGCCATAAATGATGTTTGGCAGGGTAAACTCTGGGTACACGAACATAATTGGGGCGGAACCAATGGTGCCATTAGCGACGCCATAAAACTTGCCCGCGCCCGAGACGCCTATCGTTTGGCTGATGATTTGAGAACAAGCGTTTTAAATCGGCTTACTGCCGATATTCGCTGCAAAAAAATGGGCATTCCGCTTATTGTTTTTAACAGTCTGGCCTGGGCAAGATTCGATATCGTGGATTATGTAG
>CAZNDR010000579.1:0-3010 GCA_964571835.1 uncultured Cytophagia bacterium
ACCCAGGTAAAGATATCACCGTACTGGCAGATAATTTTCATCTTGTCTGGCAAATAAGCCTGGGCATTTTCAAAATCTGAATAATCTATTTCTTCAGCACCAGGAAAGATAAATTTCTCAAATTCTTCAATACTTGAAATTATGCCAATTCGGCTAGCATGCCATTCTCGTTGCGCGGTAAAATCAGTTTTTGAAGAAATTCTTTTTCCCTCTTTTGGCATTACACCACGCGGATTCATATTTATTCGGGGAGATATTTTGACATAATCATAACCGGCAGCTTCATAAAATTTAATATCTTTTTCAATGCCAGTTATTGCTTCGCCCAAAAATTGTTCTTTTATTGATTGAGCGATAGCCAATTCTAATAAAGGAACGCGCTCCGGTTGTCCACCGAATAACGCCTTTCGCAGTTGCTGAAAATCAGCTTCATGTTTCATTAACTAACCTATTTTTATGCTGGGATAAAGAGAAAACTGCCTATAACCAAAACGCTTGGTTTAATGAATTCAAAAATAATAGCAGAAACTTCACCTTGGCAATTTGAGACTTTTTAATATTTGAATTGCCTGGGTATTCTGGGGATTTATATTTAATATTTCCTTTGCTAATGCTGATGCTTTTTCGTGCCATCCACTTTCCACATAGTATTGTGAGGCCATAAAATAGGCCTTTTCAATATTTTTCCCCCCAGTCAATATTTTTAATATTTCATCATATTTATCTCCAAAAATCGCCAACAAATCAGCTTTATTATCGACAAAGTAGGAAATCAAAATGATATTATGAGCATAATCAGCAAGCATTTTCATAATCAGATCTGTTCCATGCTCAAATAACTGTTCAATTTTTTGGATATTAGTTTCAAAAGATTTTTGGGTGTCGTAATAAAACTCGCTTTCTTTTTCATAAGAATCAAGTAAATATTTTAGCTCGCGGGCAATCATAACCCGATGAAATAAAAGACCGACATTATTCATAAAATTGATTTCATTTTGATTGGGCGTTAATTTATTTGCCTGTTCAAAAATCAGCTTTTTCGGATTTAGCAATCGCTTGAAAATGAGATGAAAGTTTTCTTTTGCATCATAGAAGATATCACTCATTTTTCGCAATTGACTAAAGGCGACCTGTCGCTGAAAATGCCTCGTTTTTGCAGATTGGTTAAATATTAGAAAAGCGTTGACATAGCCGCTAATAATCTCCTGGATTTTCCAATCTTTAATGCCCAGAATGTACGATCTTATTTTACTATTTTGACCATTTTCCATTGTTTATACCCTGCGTTATTACAGTAAATTTACCAAAACTATTTTGCTATTTAGGCAATTTGGTATTTAAAATTTTCTGCTCCGCCTATTATTATCAAATTATCAGTTGTAAAACAGACTGAAGAGTCAGGCTTGATTTATTTTTGTTATCATGAACAGGCTTATTTCATAGGAGCTAATTTGTAGTCACGCTTGATAAAATTGTGTGCTAATATACAAAATTAACTCTATTATTTCAAGCAAAATTAAAATGACGCAGCTATCACAAATGGCAGTAACTTGTCGAACTCAATGGTATTCAATTTTTTCTATGAGCAGCCTGCTGTCGTTGAGATAATTCATTAAAATTGTCAGGCATCTGTCCAACGTGCCAAAATCGTCAATGTCAAAATAATTAATGTTGTATTTGTTCAAACCGAACCATCGCCAAATAATTTCGATTTGCTCTTCGGTGAAATCAGAAACTAATTCATCTTTTGAAAAAAATAGTTTCTTCAGGATATCTCTAATTTTGGTTTTATCGATTGACTTCAAATCAACGCCGGTCTGAATTGCTGATTTTTCACCATTTATGAAAAATAAATTTATCCAGTTTATTTTTTTTGATGACAAAAAAACGACAATTCTCTGATCAACAGTTTGTTTCTCATTTTGTTTATAAATATTCAATTGAATATTTAGGTTTGGTTGATATTGATTGATATATTTATTCTCCAATAACAAGGCCTCTAATTCTGATCCCGCCACCTCGACGTGCAAATCGCAAATTTGATTTGCTATTTTCTTGCTCTTCTGATCCAAATCTTTTTTATTGACAAAATAGCTGGAAACTCTATTTCTTAAATTTTTCGCTTTGCCAACATAAAATATCTTCTGACGATTATTTTTCATCATATAAATTCCTGGCACTTCAGGCAAATTCTCGATGTAATTTTGATCAAAACTATATTTGGAGAAATCGATCCATCTCACCGATTCATTTACATAACTATCCAATTCTTTCAAGGTAATTATTTTCCTCTCAGCCAGATTTCTAATGAGATCAATTGAAATGTCGATCATCAGATCAATCTGCTGGGATAAATTCTGTTTTGGTTCGTAGTTTAAATTAAATGCCTGTGCAATATTTCCCAGGCTATTTGTTTTAATTTCTGGCCTCACCTTTCTGATCAAATCTTTTAGATTTATCATATCAATCTCGACCGCAATGCCGCCATGTTGCCTGATAAGCCAATTTAAGCGCTCAACGGTTTGTCGTGGGGATTTATTAATTAACACGGTATTAGAAAGGGATTGATAAATATCTTCAAGGTTATTAGATATAGATCCTGAAGGATTAATTTTCAAAAGCTGCATAGCTTTAATTTTTTTAAGTTGCTCCGATATTAAGACTGGATCTTCAATGACAAATAATTTTTTTGTTAATAGCTTCAAATTTTGTGTCAGCCCTATTCCAACTGCTATGGGAAGTTCCGCATTTTTGCCGGCTGGGATGATGTCAAATTCGATTACAGAAAAGACCGTCACTGAGATTCTTTTTTCATCTGCTGTCTTCCTTGTTTGCCAACGGCCTTCTGCATCCTTTACAAAGCGTGAGTCATCTTTTAAAACTGCCTCAATAATTTTTTCTGTGGACAAGCCCTTCTGACTAACCGAATAGAAAAATTTTTTTAAAATGTGCGCACTATCAATCGGCGTATTTTCGTTGCAGAGGTATTTGTAAATTTTATCTTTCATAC
>CAZNDR010000580.1:0-2560 GCA_964571835.1 uncultured Cytophagia bacterium
ATTTTATATATAATGATTTTTTGAAACGAGAGACTACCGTCAGCAAAGAAAAAATGGCTATTGTCATCAATCCGATTCCCGGTATTTACGATAATACCATGGCAGGGCCAGTTTATTATCCGTTAGTTTCGGGCGTCGCTAATTCATATTTTCCTTATGCTTTGCAAAGCCAGAAAGCCGAGGATGGTTTTGCCAGAATCGCTCTGGGACATGGTTATGCCACAGTATTAGACGATTTTCCCATCATGTCTATGGCTACCATTCGCGAGCCCATCCCGTTCAATCTCCTGGGAGAAAGACAATCCTATTTTTATGCCATTGATTTAACAAAAAATGAAACTCTTCAAGGAAGTGAATTAGAGACCATAAAAAAACTTCACACCAGATTTTCCACTTCTCCGGCGGTGCATATTTTAGGCAAGAGGAATGATTCAATTACTTTTGAATCGCTTATTGGCAATGCCAGTACCGGCTTTAAAGAAGGTCTGCTGGAAATCATGGAGACGATCTCAGCCAACATTTCTTCTCATTTTCAGATTGAATTCGTTTTTAATTTCGAATCGGAAATTGACGAACGAAGCGGACAATTTCATGTGGTTCAATGGACACCACTGCCTGACTTCAGTTTTGAAACTATTGACATACCCAACAATATCCATCACCTCTATTTATCAATTGAGCGTTTACAGGGACACGGCATCAAAACGGCCATTCAATCCGCCATGGTCATTTCACCATTCATCTATTCAAAAGACAAACATGATGTCGTTAAAGCACAAATTTCCAATTTGAATAAAGCAATGAAAGTAAAAAATGAAGATTATATTTTAATTGCACCGGGACGATTAGGCAGCAAAAACCGGGAATGGGGAATTCAAATTGAGTATCGTGATGTTGATAAGGCAGCAGCGATTTTCGAATACGGTGTTGATATTGCTGGTCGCCCCGAGCCAGTGACAGAATTGGAGAACATGACCGGCGGCATTTACGGCAGCCATTTCCTTTACATGATTCAAGGAGGGCACGATGAAGTTCAAAAAAGGCTGCAGACGAGAATGTACGGCACTCAGGGAACTCATTTTCTGACTAATCTGATGAGTAACAATGTCATCTACGGATTTATCGCCCCAGCACAGGATTTTATTGATCCTTGGTTTTTTACTCCAACCGAGTCAAATGATCCTGTCTATGTGCTGACATTTCCAAAACCAGTCAACATCTATGCCGATTCAAAAAGCCAAATTTGTCGGGTAATAATTTGATATTGGTAATATGAAGGATAATCCAAAACGCCGTCTCAAGCTCAGGAGAAGAAAGAGAGAATTCTTTTTTTCTCCGCGAATTATCAATCCAGTAAAAATTAAACAGGCGGTCTTTTTTTCAGCCGATGAACAGGTGAGACAAGCCAGTCGAAGTCTAAAGAAATACATGCCCTGGGTCAATATAGAAATTTTATCAAATCCGGCTGCTGCCTCAAATTATAGAAGTGAAGTTGCTACCGCGCTGTTGTTCGATGATATGGCGCTGAATTTCGTAGAGGCAGAAAAAATCCGCCACTACAATAAAGATGCGATATTGATATTGCTATCTGCCAATGAGATCATCCACAAATCACCTCCTTCAGTGGTGCGGGAGCAATTTCCATATACCGGAAAAGCAGACCTCATTTTTGCCATCAATCATTCCAACTTTTTCCCTGAAAGCATCATCACTTCTGTGGTCAGGTGCGCTGAGGATAGATTGAATATATTAAAATACTCTCAGGAACGACGGTTCATCTTTCTCATTGTCGATGATGAACCACGCTGGTTTTCTCAATTCTTGCCCGTGCTCTACAAAATCATTGGCCAGCGCGCTGATGTCATGGTCACCAGAACTTATGAAGAAGCCATGGATTTTCTATTCAGCACAAATGATCCCCAGGCTATTACCAGCGATTATAAATCGCACGGTCATGGCGATGATGTTGTTTGTTTGATCACTGATATCTATTTTCCTAAAGGTGAAAATTTAGAAAGCGACGCTGGCAGAGAATTAGTTCATGTGGTCAACAAGTATTATTCGCGCATTCCCATTATCATTGCCTCCAAGGCGAAACAAGCTGAAGATTTGAGAAGTTTTGCCTTCATTTTGCCCAAAGGCGATCCGGGCAGTTTGGAAACTCTTTCTGAATATATTCATAATTTTACCGGTTTGGGTGATTTTTTAATTAGAGGAAAATCTGGCAAAGAATATTATCGAATCAAGCATATTCAGGAATTATACGACATCATCATCAAAGCCGATAAAAATACTAAAAAAGCAGAAGAGCTGAGACAGTTTTTTGAAAGTTATGCTGAGAAAGATTATTTTTCCACCTGGCTATACATGCATGGTTTCAGGGAATTAGGCGATCAACTTCGCCCGCGACGCGACGTTGGGCAGCGATTAGTCACAATTTTAAAACGTCATATTCGTCGCGAAATATTGAAAATGGAACAAACGCCGCTAAAAATTGGCCGGAGGAAAATTTTCAATCTTAATGACCTGTTGAAGTTGCTAAAAAAAATTAAACCAGAAA
>CAZNDR010000580.1:2570-3004 GCA_964571835.1 uncultured Cytophagia bacterium
ATTTTATTCTGATAATGATATTTTTTCCAACTGGTTAGACCGGAAAGGTTATCCAGATTTGGCTGAGGAATTTCGACCTGTTCACGGCACGGCGGAAGTAGTAGTAAAAAGCTTGGCGACAATTATCGAAAAAAGCATTATTAAATTTCAATCATCTCCTCATTGATCCTAACTCAATCTTGGCGCTTACTGGCCAGATTTTTCAAGCCCATAAAATTAATCTGATTGCATCCATTTTTAAACATTTGCCCTATTAGCTTATTTTTTGCTCAGACATTGAAGAAATTTCATTTGACATTAGTTGTTTTTTTTTGTATTTTGGCACGTCAATTAACTGAGGCAAGAAAAAATAAAGCGCATTTCAATATTGCTTGAGCTAATAATATGAATGACTAGTTGAAAAAAACGAAATGAAATGAAGGGCTAAAGCCCAA
>CAZNDR010000581.1:0-2993 GCA_964571835.1 uncultured Cytophagia bacterium
TCGTCAGCTTTTTTCTGCACCTGGGCGATATCGTCTGGCTTAAAAGTGATGTCCAAAAAGTCTTTGCTGTTGAAAGAGGTAGCAATTTCTTTATTATTGTTAAACAATCGTTGCACGCCCGATTCCAGAACCCATTTGGTTCCGTGCCAAGTCATTCTGGGAGCATCGATGCGTTGAATGAGCGAGTTATCTGTAAATGTTTCGATGCTTACGTTAACAGCAGTGTTGGTTTGAATGTCGAAGTAGCCTACCAGCAGCCATCGGTTTTCATCAATTTGTAGCTGGATGTCTTTGGTTTTCCTTTTCGCCTTTTGGCTGCTCTTTTTGACATTGGATTCAAAAACATCTTTTTTCTGTTGATTGGTATAAGGCACCAATGTCTCGCCGGTATAGAGAGCGAATAGACTCAAAAAAAATCCGACGATAATAAGCGGTGTCAAAATTCTATAGTTGGAGAGCCCTGAAGCGCGCATAGCAGTAATCTCATTGTACCTGGCTAATTGCCCTACACTGAATAGGCTGGCCAGCAGATTGGCTACTGGCAGAGTCAGGATGAGGATGTATGGCAAATAATAAACATAATAGGTGGCGACCAGCGAGAGCCCGACTTTTTGGTCGATAAATTTATCCAAAAAGCCGATTAAATCGATGATGATAAATATGGCGGTAAAGGCAATTAAGGAGAAAGCCAATGTACCGAAAAAATTTCTTAACAGGTAATGATCAAGGATTTTCATTTTTGCTACCAATTTATTATTAATATGAATGACTAGTCAAAAAGCTGAGCGGGCTAAAGCCCACGTGATTTCGGATGGCATAAGTTTCTCCGCCATAAATGGCGGAGCTATTCATGAAAATTGACTAGCTCCGTTCTTTAGAACGGAAATCTTTTAATTTCCCCTCAAATTCTTTAGGCTTTAGCCCTTCAGTTCATTTGGTTTTTTTCAACTGGCCATTCATATTATTAGGTTTGACTTAATCAGAGACGAAGCAAAAGCTAAAGGCAAAGGTCCAGAAAAAAATGAGCTATCTTTGAAACCGAACCAATGACTGGGCTGAGTATTTCGTTTTCTTTTTTTGTTCCTTTGAGCCCTGCCTTGAGCTGTTTTTTCAATCGAAACGCCTGGGTGTTAATTTTTTTAATATAGTGAAAGTTATGAATGAAATTTCCCTTACAGTTTTCAATAATAAATATAATCCAAATCCGCCAACGACGAAATTGGCCAGCCACATGGAAAGAAATGGCGATAGAAAATCTCGGTCAGCTAACTCTTCGCCGCCGATAAGGAAGATCCAGTAAACAATAAAAAAAATCAGGCTAATGCCGCCGCCCACAGCCATATTTCCTCGGTGAGCTAAAATGCCCAATGGCGCACCAATAAAAACAAACACAATGCAAGCAAAAGGGATAGAATATTTTTTATAAATTTCCACTGCTAATTTATTATTGGAGAGCAAATAACTATTGTTCACATCGATCTCCGATTCAATCCGTCGCAGTATCGCGCGATTGAAGCGAATCTGCTTGTCCAAATTTGTGCTGAATCTGGCAGTTGACTTTTGTCTGGCTGGAAAAATGATTGGCGAGTTGTGGTCAACCTTTTCTTTTAAATCTGAGTTGGCGACTGGGAAATAGCGAACGATCTGTTGATTTATGTAAGTGTCTAAATTCTCTTCCCGTTTTTGAATAATGCCGAGATTATTTTTTATTTCCTTGCGCATCATTTGTGCGCTTTGCTCACGATCACCTCTAAATTCGGAATCATGACGCTGCAAAACCATGTCCGGAATGGGGATATTCATGACATATTTTTGAAAGTGGCTGCGATTGTATTGGTCGATTTTTTCAATATGAACTTCATGAATGTCCACTTCAAACAGAGTTACCTGCAGCAAGCCAGTCTGCTTGTTGACAAAAATTTCACCGTTCCGAGCAACAATACACCGCGTTAGTGCAGCATCACTCCGGTCGTGAATGAGCACATCATCGATTAACGACAATCCTTCTTTTTCTTTCAAACGCTCGACCCGAATAGACATGTCGGGTATTTCTTGATACAGGTAGCCAGGCTCCAGATTAACCGTCGGTTTTTTCAGGGTAATGTCTCTGGCTAATAAACGCAGTTGGTGATTTGAATCAGGCAGAACATAATTGTTAAACCACGTCAAAAAAAAAGTGAGACCCAGTGCCACCAGAAAGACGGGCAAAATGATTCTGTACAAACTGATGCCCGAGGCTTTGATGGCAGTAATTTCGCTATCAGCTGATAATTGTCCAAATGCCATCAAGCAGGCCATGAGCACACCCATTGGAACAGCCAGCGCCACAATCCATGCCAGGTTTAGGGCAAAAAATTCGATGATAATCCAGAAATCCAATCCTTTGCTTAAAATTCTGCCCAGTTCTTTGAACACCAGATTCAGCATGAATAACAACGTGATGACAAAAAAGCCGAAGAAAAACGGTCCGATGTGCTGACGAATGATGTGTTTGGATAAAGTGAACATAAAATCAAATTATTGTTTTAACGAACTTCCCTGCCTGCTCATTTATGGATTTACTTCCCAATTTACTTGTTGTCAAACTAAACAATGCAAAAGTTGCTTATCGAAAGTTCAGCTGGCCTCTATTATTAGTCTATTGCAAGATGTAGGCTAAACTTCGGCTGCGCT
Source organism: uncultured Cytophagia bacterium (assembly GCA_964571835.1). GTDB lineage: Bacteria > Zhuqueibacterota > Zhuqueibacteria > Thermofontimicrobiales > Thermofontimicrobiaceae > CAZNDR01. Next base: position 2,674 of record CAZNDR010000581.1, read on the forward strand.
CAGCCAAACCTTGCTGAAACGTCATCACCCTGAGCTGAATCAAATAGTGAGGTCAAGTTTCGCACCAGTCACCTTATTGGCAAAACCGACGCGTTGAAATCCACTCGTTTTCTTAGCCCATTTCCAACTGTGGCAATGTTAAATATGATACAAATTCTTGGGAACTCAAATATAAAAAGGCAGTTATAATATACGTAATTCAAAAAATATTAGCAAGCAGTTTTCCATTGTCCTTCCATTCTTGCAATTGCTTTTCACCAATAAAACAAAAGATAAGGAGATTGGTAGGTTAACTTGTTATAGATAATAATGTTTCTAAT